>JAINDL010000046.1 GCA_019931245.1 Bryobacteraceae bacterium CoA2 C42 | reverse complement strand
GGTTGGTTGCGGGGGCATGATTTGAACATGCGACCTTTGGGTTATGAGCCCAACGAGCTACCAGGCTGCTCCACCCCGCACTTTGATAGTAGCAAGGGGAGCAGCCGTTTGGCAACTGTTTGCCTCACCAAAGTTCACATTGGCGATCCGGCGGGCGCACCATGGCATCGCCCGCCTTGCACTGGAACGCTTTGTGGAACTCCGGCATGTTCTGGAGGGTGCCGATGGCGCGGAAGCGGCCGAGCGGATGGGGGTCCGTGGCGAGGCGCAGCCGCTGGGCCTCGGGCCGCAGTTGCGTCGCCCACACCCGGGCGAAAGCCAGGAAGAAGCGCTGATCGCCGGTGTAGCCGTCAATCACCGGCGCCTCTTTCCCTCCGAGGGACCGCTTATAGGCCCGGTAGGCCAGCTTCAGCCCGCCCAGATCGCCCAGCGCTTCGCCCACCACCAGCCGTCCGTTGTGGCGCAGGCCGTCACCGACTTCGAGCGTATTGAACTGATTGATAACGCATTCGGCCCGGGCCTCGAACTTCTTCCGGTCCTCCGGCGTCCACCAGTTGCGCAGGTCGCCGCTGGCGGCGAACTTCGAGCCCTGATCATCAAAGCCGTGGCCCATCTCGTGACCGATGACCGCCCCGATGGCGCCGTAGTTGGCCGCTTCATCGGCGTCCATATCGAACATCGGCGGCTGAAGGATGCCGGCCGGGAATCCGATCTCGTTCCGCAGCGGACTGTAGTAGGCATTGACGGTCGGCGCCGTCATGCCCCACTCGTTCCGGTCGAGCGGTTTACCAATCTTGGCCAGATTCTCCATCCGCGCAAACTCGCTGGCCGATTCGAGGCTGCCAAACAGGTCGCCGCGGTCCACCTTCACCGCCGCATAGTCCTTCCAGCGGTCCGGGTAGCCGATCTTGGCCCGGAAGGCGTTCAGCTTTTCGATGGCGTTCTTCTTCGTTTCGGCGTCCATCCAGGGCGAAGCTTCGAGCTGTTCGCGCAGCGTGGCCCGCAGGTTTTCGACCAGATCGTTCATCTGCGTCTTGGCCACGGGCGGAAAATGCTTCCGGACGAAGGCCTCGCCCAGCACGTCGCCGAGCGTCTGGTCCACCAGCGCCGTGCAGCGCTTCCAGCGCGGCTGCTGCTCTTTGACCCCGGTGAGCACGGTGCTCTGGAAGCGGAAGTTTTCATCGACGAAGGCCTTGGCCAGATAAGGGGCCGCCGAGGCGATGGTCTTCCAGCGCATCCACGTCTTCCAGGTGGCGAGCGGGGTGGCGGTGAACTCCTTTTCGACCGCCTTCAGGTAGGCGGGTTCGGAGACGATGACCTGCGTCGAGGCGGGAATCTTGAGATCGGCGAAGGCCGCCTTCCAATCGAACGACGGCATGAGTTCGATGGTCCCGTCCAGACCCACCGGGTGGTAGGTGGCGTTGGGGTCGCGCCGCTGCACGTTGGTCAGGCGGGGTTCGGCGAGGCGGGTTTCAAAGGCCAGGATGGCCTGTGCCTGCGCGGCGGCCTCTTCGGCGGCGGCCCCGGCCAGCGTCAACATCTTGGCCACGTGGACGAGGAACTCGGCGCGAATGGCCTTGGTCTTTTCGTCGGAGCGGAAGTAGTAGTCGCGTTCCGGCAGGGAGATGCCGACGGGCGCCACGGCGGCTACGGTAGCCGCGGCGTTCTTGGCATCCTGCCGGGCGAAGATGTAGACCGGGCCGAAGGGTGAGCTCTTCTGGAGGGCGACCAGCGTGGCCAGCAGGCTCGCGGGGTCGCTGATCTTTTCAATCGCGGCCAGGTCCCGGGCGAGCGGCTTCAGCCCCACCTTTTCGACGCCCTCGGTATCCATGCACGCGGCGTAGAGGTCGCCCATTTTCTTTTCCCGGCTTCCCGCCGGGTTGTCCCGGTTGCCCGCCGCGGCCTCTTCGAGCAGCGCACGCAGCCGCTCGCGGTTGCCCTCCGAGACGACCGACATGGTGCCCCAGCCCGACTGGCTGGCCGGAATCGGGTTCCGGTCCACCCACAGGCCGTTGGCGAAGCGCCAGAAATCGTCGCACGGCTTACAGGTCGTGTCGAGTCCCGCCAGATCGATGCCACTTTTTTTCGGGGCGGGAGGGCTTTGCGCCCCCAGGGGCGGCAGGGACAGGCTCAAAACGCCGAGGAAAGCTACAATTCGAAGGCTCACTCTCTCATGGTAAGCCGAATGACTGCCGATTCTCCGCCACCTGCAACATCAGTTTTCCCCGATTGGCTCCCGCAAAGAGCCGGTCCAGCGCCGCGGGGGCGTTTTCGAGGCCGTGGACCACATCGGTGGCGTAGTGCAGCCGGCCCGCCGCCAGCCACTCGCCGAGCCGGGCAAACGCCTCGCCGGCGCGGGCGAGATAGTCGAGCACGATAAAGCCTTCAATCCGGCCCCGCTGCATCAGCACATTCCCCAGATTGCGCGGCCCGGCGGGCGGCGTCGTGGCGTTGTACTGCGAGATCAGCCCGCAGAGCGCCACCCGGCCCCGCAGCGCCAACCGGCCCAGCGACGCGTCCAGAATCTCGCCGCCCACGTTTTCAAAAACAACGTCAATGCCCGCGGGGCAAAGCTCCCGCAGCCGCTGAGCCACATTCTCGCTCTTATAATCGATGGCCGCGTCAAAGCCCAACGTCCCCGTCAGCCACGCGCACTTGTCCGCGCCGCCGGCGATGCCCACCACGCGCAGGCCGAGGATCTTGCCGATCTGACCCGCCAGCGACCCCACGGCCCCCGCCGCGGCCGAAACCACCAGCGTCTCGCCGGCCTTGGCCTGGCCCACATCGAGCAGGCCGAAGTACGCCGTCATGCCGATGTGGCCGAAGACGGCAAACCACTGCTCCGGCGTGACCCCGGGCGGCAGCGGCGTCAACGCGGCGCCGCCGCCGACGGCGCGCTCCTGCCAGCCCAGCATGCCCTGCACCAGGCTGCCCGGCTGCCAGCGCGGGTCGGCCGACTCTTCCACCACCCCGACCGCGATCCCGCGCATCACCTCGCCAAGGGGCGCGGGCGGCAGATAGCTCTCGGCGGCCGAGGCCCAGATACGGTTGGTCGGGTCGAGCGAGAGCAGCAGGTTCCGCACCCGCACCTGGCCCGGCGTCAGCGGCGCCAACTCCATCTCGCGCCAGGCGAGACACGAGGCATCCAGTTTTTCCACCGGACGCCGCTCCAGAATCCAACCACGATTGGTCATCGGAAAACTCCTAACGAAGGGGGGAGAACGGCAGGGGCCGCAGCAGAGAGTTCGAGATATTGGAGACGATCTCGGCATCGCTCCAGCCCGGTGTCGCCCGCAGCTTGAGCCACTCGGGATGGGCGATGAAGCGGCTCCAGTTGGCTTCGCGGGCGGCCAGGCTGTCGTACCAGAGCAGGTAGGTCAGATTGGGCTGCTTTTCGCCGATGATCGTTTCGCCGAAGAAGACCGGGTTGAGGCCGGTCTTCTGAAAAACGGCGATTTCGCCCTCGTTGAACATGCGGATCTTCTCGGCGAGCGAGGTGGCGTCGTCGCTTTCGTAGGTGCGCAGTTCAAACAGGCGGGGGGTTGGGGCCGGGGGCGGGGCCACGACGCCGGGGAAGCCCGTGAAGCCCTTCAGGATCTGGGTCGAGTAGCGGACAAAGCGCTGGCCCGGGGCTTTGTTGAAGGCGGCGAGTTCGGCTTGAAACTTCCGGTCGGCGGCCAGCCGGTTCATCCCCTCTTCGAGCGCCGCCAGCGACGGGTAGCTTTCGAGCGTCAGGTAGTACGGCGTGTCGGGACCGATGAAGGAGCTGAAGAAGCCGAGTCCCTGGGCGCCCGCGCGCTCCAGCGCCGGACGTTTCGCGACTTCGAGGAACCGGGCGAGCGTTGTCCCCATGGCGTCCCCGCTGTTGCGCAGTTGGTAGCGCCGCAGCAGCAGGGTCTGCGGGGGGCCGGCCGCCGCCTGGGCGCTGGCCAACGCGGCGACGGCCGCCGTGGCAATCACTTTCCGTCTGGTCATGGTATTTATCCTAGCGCTTCCGCATGGCGCCGAGCAGGGCTTCGAGATGGCTCAGATACCGCTCGAGGGCCGCACGGCCCGCGCCGGTCAGGGTGTAGTCGGACTTCGGCTTCCGGTTCTCGAACGTTTTGCGGCATTCGATGTAGCCGGCCTCCTCGAGCTTCCGCGCGTGGACGCTCAGGTTGCCGTCCGTCGTCTGCAGAAGCTCCTTCAATTCATGAAAGGTCATCGAACTGGTTGCCGCCAGGGCGCTGACGATGCCCAGCCGCATCTTTTCGTGAATCAGCCCTTCGAGCGCCTGGGCCTCGCGGTTGACTTCGACGGCCAACTCGCCAAGCACCGGCTTTAGTTTTGCTGCTGTTGCTCTAGCCACCGTACCTCCTCGCAATCCAAATCCCGAATCCCATCTGCAGGCCGCCGAAACCCGCCGCCAGAAAGCCGTTGCCGAACTCGGCCGGTCCAGCCAGCGCCAGCGTCCCGAGCGCCATGAAGCAGAGGCCCATGAGCGGGACGACTCGCACGCTGAAGGCTCCCGCCGTGGCTACCCCGGCCCCGTACAACAGGAGCCATAGGCCCGGCAGCACGCTGAACAGCTGCAGGCGGAACAGCGCGGCGCTGAGCACTGCCCCGGCGGCTACGGGCGGGGCGAAGCTCAGGAAGAAGCGCCGGCCGGGGGCGGTGAAGAGGCTGCGGTCGCCGTGGTGGGTTTTCCGCCAGATGGCGAGTCCGCCGATGGCGACGGCCAGGGCCATCTCCACGACCCAGACGCTGAGCCAGCCCGCCGGGCTCGTCTGCCGGGCGGCGAGCCAGGCGGCGCCGAGGGCGGTGACGCCCATCCAGAAGCCGCCCCAGCCGGGCACGGCGGTGAACTCGCCGGACCGTTCCATGGTCCGGCGGATATAGCGCAGTTGCGCCAAGGCATGATCTCCCATATCTACCGGCTGGACCATAGAGCTCCATTTTCCGCCAAGCACTTTGCGGGGTCAAGGAGACTGTGGCAATGGTCTGGCGCGGGCGGGAGTGGGTATCACCGGGAACGAGAGTGCTGGAGCCGCCGGGGCGTGGGGTCCGTGGCCCCTTGGCTTCGGGGGCTGGGGCGGGCGCAGAAGAAGCCGGGGCGGTCCGGCACGGGCAGGAGGTCTTCGGCCCGCCGGGTGCGGTATCCGGATGGCTTTTGCGACGGGTAGCCGGGGTCATCAGGAAAACAGCGGGAGCTGTAGCGGCAAGGCCGGGGCCGGTTCCTCCGCGCGGGCCGTAAGGCCGTGGCGGGCTCGCACTCGCTCGACACGCTCGGCAAGCCAGTCGCCGTAAAGCCGGTCCACGTGCGCCCCGCGGGCGTAGCGGGAGCGGTAGCGGGGCGCAAGCGCGGGGAACTCCCGTTCAAGCCACGGAAGAAAGACGGCCCAGGCGGAGTCGCGCAGAAACAGCGGACGGGCGTGGAAGGTCGCCACCCCGGCCGCGCGCGCCGCCCGCGCCACGGCGCTGAGCGACTCCTCGCGATCCGTGAGCCACGGCAGCACCGGCGAAGCCGAGACTCCCGTGGCGAGTCCCTGCGAGGCCAGTTCGGCCACCGCCCCCATCCGCATATCCGGGCGCGGTGCGTAGGGCTCCGTGCGGCGGGCGAGACCGGCGTCCATCGTCGTCACCGTCATTATGACGCGGACCGTGTGGCGCCGGGCCAGTTCCCGGAGCAGATCGCTATCGCGGGCCACCAGATCCGATTTCGTTGTGATCACGATTCGCAGCCCGCGGTGCGCGGCGAGCCCCGCCAGCAAATGGCGCATGAGTCCGTAGCGGCGTTCGGCGGGCTGGTAACAGTCCGTAGCGGTGCCGAAGGCGATCGTCTCGCCGGGCTGGACGCGGCGCAGGTCCCGCCGCCACATGGCGGCGTCCCAGCTTTTGGCAAAGATGCGCGTGTCGAACTCCTCCACGGGAAGGTTCATGAACTCATGCGTGTAGCGGGCGTAGCAATATTGACAGCCGTACTCGCAGCCGCGGTAGGGATTGACGGTCCATTCAAAGTATTGCCGCTGGCCGGAGCAGCGGTTGAGCAAGCTCCTGCCTTGGAGATCGAAGTACGCCACCCGGCGTTTGGAGGCCAGCAGCGGACTTTCGGCGGCCATGCGGGCGATCCCAATCAGCGTGCTCACGGGTTGATATTCGCTTTTTATTCGCTGTTCGTCAAGTGCAAAAGTGCGCACATTGGCAAATTTTAAGACAGCAGGCCCGGCGATCGGGTAAAACTAATGAGGTGCGAAACGTGGAAACCAAATCGGTTGACGACTATAAGCTCATTCTCCGGGAGTTTGCCCGTGATCCGTTTTCGGTGGCGACCGTCTGTCCGAGCTCCCCGTTCCTGGCTCGCCATCTGGCCGACTCGCTGGCTTTGGCCGAAGCGCGGGTGGTGGTCGAACTGGGTCCGGGCACGGGTGCGTTGACCGAGGCGGTGCTACCCCGTCTGCGGCCTGGGGTGCGGCTTCTGGCGGTGGAGCGGAACCCGGCGCTGTGCGCGGCCTGGCGGAAGCGGTATCCGCAATGCGATGTGGTGGAAGGCAACGTGGCCGATCTGGCCGCGATCTGCCGGAGCCAGGGAATTGACGGGGTGGATTGTGTGGTGAGCGGGCTGCCGTGGCCCTCCTTTAACGCGGAATTGCAGGAGGCCGGGGTATCCGGGGTCCACGAAGTACTGCGTCCCGGGGGACAGATGGCCCTGTTTGGTTACCATATCGGGCTGCTGATGCCGGGCAGCCAGCGATTTTACAGGCTGCTCGACCGCCGCTTCAGCCGCGTGGAGCGGCTGCGGTGGGAGTGGCGGAACCTGCCGCCGGCGTTTGTGACGCGCTGCACGAAGTAGAGGGGCGGGGCTAGTGGGGCTCGCCCAATCGCGTAATGAGGACGCGGTCGACGCGGTTGCCCTCCATGGCGGTCACCTCGAAGCGCCAGCCCTCGACGGTGAAGGCATCGCCGGCGGCGGGGATGCGATGGAGATGGGCGAGAACGAAGCCGCCCAGGGTGGTGAAGCCATGCTCTTCGCCCGGCACTTCGCGCCAGGCGAGCGCCTCCTTGACGTCGGAAACGGGCATGGCGCCATCGGCCTGCCAGACCCCCTCGGCGGTGCCGGTAATCCGCGAACGGACCCCCTCGCCCGGCCCCCGCAGGTCGCCGACGACGGCCTGCATGAGGTCGGTCAGGGTTACCATGCCGTCGACGCCGCCGTGCTCGTCGACGACGAGCGCCATCTGCTCGCCGGTCTGCTGGAGCTGTTCGAGTACGTCGAGGGCGGGGGTGGTCTCCGGCACCAGGAGCGGGGGGGCGGCGAGCGTCCGCAGGTCGGGCGGCTGCCCGGACTCGAGCGCCAGGAACAGCTGCCGCATGTGGATGACGCCGACGACGCCGTCGAGGTCGCCCACGACGACCGGGAAGCGGGAGTGGGGGGTGCGGCGGATGATTTCCCGGTTGCTGTCCCAGGGAGCGGTGAGGTCGAGACAGACCACTTTGCCGCGCGGCTGCATGAGGTCGACCACGCGCCGGTCGCCGAGCCGGAAGACGCCTTCGACCATCTCCTGTTCGGCCTCTTCGAAGGTGCCGTGTTCGGTGCCCTGGGCGATGAGCACCTTGATCTCCTCTTCGGTGACGGGGGCGTCTTCGTTGGGGCGGAAGGGCAGCAGTTTCATGACGAGGCGCGTTGAAAGCGTGAGGAGGCTGACGGCGGGGGAGCCGATGCGGGCGAGCCAGAACATGGGCGGGGCGAGCGCGGCGGCGATCCCTTCGGCGTTGCTGAGGGCCAGATTTTTGGGCACCAGTTCGCCGAGGATGAGCGAGAGGTAGGAGATGACCAGGACGACCAGCGTGATGGCGATGGAGTCGCTGTAGGCGGCGACGAGGGGAACCTCCCGGAGCTGGACCGCCAGTTTTTCGGCGATCGTAGCTCCGCCGAAGGCGCCGGCGAGGGTGCCGATCATGGTGATGCCGACCTGCACGGTGGACAGGAAATCATGGGGGTTGGCGGCGAGGGCGAGCGCGACCGCGGCGCCTTTGCTGCCCTCTTCGGCGCGCTGGCGGAGCCGGGCCTTGCGGGAGGAGACTACGGCCATCTCGGCCATCGAGAACAGGCCGTTGGCCAGGACGAGCAGCAGAATGAGCGACACTTCGAGGCCGATGTTCCCCATGGGCTCTATCTTACTTCTGAATGTCCCGGTGTAGCCCCTTGACGCGATAGCCCATTTTGCCGAGGCGTTTGCGGATCTCTTCAGCCATCATGACGCTGCGGTGGTGGCCGCCGGTGCAGCCGAACGAGATGGTGAGGTAGCTTTTGCCCTCCTCAATGTAGTGCGGCAGCAGGTATTGGAGCAGGTCCGAGATGCGCTCCATGAACTCGTTGGTTTGCGGAAAGCTGCGGATATACTTGGCGACATTCGGATTCTTGCCGGTGAGGTCTTTGTACTGCGGAATGTAGTTGGGATTGGGGAGAAAGCGTACGTCAAAGACCAGATCGGAGTCCGGCGGGATGCCGTGGCGGTAGCCGAAGCTGGTCACGTAGATCAGGATCTGCGATTCGTCGCGGCCGGCGCCGAACTTTTCGCCGATGACCTCGCGGAGTTCGTGGACGTTGAACTTGGAGGTATTGAGCACGATATCGGCCAGCCCGCGGACGGGTTCCAACAGCCTGCGCTCCTCTTGCACGCTGTCGGCCACGCTACGGTCGCCGCCGAGCGGGTGCGGCCGGCGAGTTTCGCTGAAGCGGCGGACGAGCGCGGCATCGTCGGCTTCGAGGAAGACGAGGCGGGTGGGAAGCGACTTGCGGATCTGCTCATAGACGGCGGGGAAGCGCCGGAGCGCGTCGCCTTCGCGCACGTCGACGACGAGAGCGGCCGAGGCGATCTGCGGGCTGCTGCCGGTGAGTTCGGCGAACTTCGGAATCAGAGCCAGCGGCAGGTTATCGACCGAGTAGTAGCCGAGATCTTCGAGGGCTTTGAGCACCGTCCCCTTGCCGGAGCCGCTCATCCCCGTGATGATGACGAGTTCGGAGCGGCCGGCCTGTTTTAAGGGAGTTTTTTTTGCCAAGGGGAGCCTGTTTTTCGCCCGAGCGAGGCCTTAGGCCTGGAAGAAGTCGAAGTCGCCATCGGCGCGGCGGATGACCACGCTGATGCCTTCGGTTTCGGCGTCGCGGAAGGCGACATAGGGCACGGACTTGCGGATGGCCACGAGCACGGCTTCGTCCACGCTCATGGGCTTTTTGCTGACCTTGGCGGCGTGGACCTTGGGGCCGTTTTTGACGGGCGGCGCTTTCTTGGCAGCTTCCTTGGCGGCCTCTTTGGCCACGGTCTCGACGAGCTTGACGCCAACGCGGACCGACTCCCGCTTCTTTTCCCGAAGCTTGATGACCTGCTTTTCGAGCTTGTCGAGCGCCTCGGTGAGGGCGGGCAGGTAGGCCGGGCCTTTGGCCACCGAAACCAGCGAGTGATGCTGGAAGTTGACGGTGATTTCGGCCTTCTTTTTGAGCTTGTCCGGGGTGAGGATCACGTGGGCTTCCTTCTCCCCTTTTCCATCGATCATCTTGCCGAGTTTCACGAAACGCTTCTCGAGCTTGGCCAGTTGGGCAGCGGTTAACTCGCCATTACCGCCGGTGTAGTGAAGATTCATAGTGGTTTTAATCCCTCAGGCGGCGCTGGTGGGTAGCCGGGATCTTGAGGTCCTCCCGGTACTTGGCCACCGTTCGCCGCGTAACGCTAATTCCTTCCGCCTGTAGTTTAATAGCGATCTGATCATCGGTGAGGGGCTTCGAGCGGTCCTCCTCCTCGATCATCTTTTTCACCATCCGCTTGAGCAGCAGCAGCGGCGTCGAGCTGCCGCTCGGCCCCTGCACCGCCTCCGAGAAGAAGTAGCGCAACTCGAAGACCCCCTGCGGGGTGTGCGCGTACTTGCCGGCCACGGCGCGGCTGACCGTGGAGGCGTGGACGCCGATCTCCTCGGCCAACTCCTTGATCATCATCGGCCGCAGGTAGTCGAGCCCCAGCTCAAGAAACTCCCGCTGGCGGTCGATAATGCAGTTACACACCTTGAGAATCGTCTGCTTGCGCTGCTCGATGTTCTTGAGCAGCATGGAAGCGGCGTTGAAGCGGTCCTTGACGTAGTTCCGGACGTCTTTGTCGGGCTGCTGCTCGCGGTCGAGCATGCGGATGTACTGCCGGTTGAGGCGCAGCTGGGGCATGTCGTCGTCGTTGAGTTCGATGTGATAGCTGTCGCCGTCCTTGTAGATATAGACGTCCGGCTCGACGGTGCGGGCACCGGGGCCGGAGTAGCGGAGGCCGGGCCGGGGGTCGAGGTGCTTGATGGCCTCGACAGCCACCTGAATATGCTCGAGCGGGCGGCGCAGCAGCTTGGCCACCTCCCGGTACTGCCGGGATTCAAGAAGCTTCATGTGCTGGTCGAGGATCTGCCAGGCCACGCTGCCAACCGCCCGGCGGTTTTCCAGTTGTAGCAGCAGGCACTCGCGGACATCCCGCGCGCCGACGCCGGCCGGGTCGAGTGACTGTACCTCTTCGATGGCCTTTTCAACGTCGTCCACGGTGTGGTCGCCATAGGAGGCGATCTCGTCGGCGCTGGCGGTGATGTAGCCGTTATCGTCCAGGTTTCCGATGACGCTTTCGCAGGCGTCCCGGACCTCCTCCGGCATCACCACCAGGCTCAGCTGGCTGCGCAGATGGTCGCCCAGGGTGACCGGGGCCGAAGCGAAGGTCTCCCAGCCCGGCTTTTCGGGATTTTCCCCGGCCGGGCTCTTGAAGCCGGGCTCGAGATACTCGTTGAAATAGTTGTCGAAGTCGATCTCGTCGAACGGATCGGTGGTAGTTGCGGCGGCGGGCTCATCGCTCAGGGTCTCGGGTGCCTCTCCGGACCGTTCGGCCTGAAACTCGGCCTCGGTACCGGTGGCGGCGAGCAGCTCCCGGTCGGCCGGGTCAGCGACGCGTTCGCGTTCGAGAATCTCCTGAAGCTCGGCTGGGGTCAGTTCTTCGGCGGGGTCGAGCGACTCCTCAAGAACAGGATTCTGCGCGACCTCCTGGGCGATCATGTCCTTGAGCTCAAGCCGATTTAGCTGCAGAACCGTCACCAGCTGGACGAGGCCAGGGGTTAGGATTTGCTTCTGCGCGACGCCAACAACCAGTCGCTGGGAAAGCATACTCATCTTATTTCTATTGTAGAAGATAGACCACTGAGAGAGCGCAGCCTCTCGTAAATCTGCTGCATAGGGATTTCCGGAGTTCGCCGGGCGCGCAAGCCCTTGCCCCAGGCCAGATAGACGGCCCGGTAGCGCGTGGGCCAGTGGCCGTGGTTGCCGGTTTCGCGGGGCTGCTGGAGGAGTTTCACGTTGCCGAAGCCGAACCAGACGCCTTCGGCGCTCTCAACGATCATCTTGGCGGACGCCAGGTGCGGAGCCAGGCGCCGTACCTCGTCGGCCGGGATTTCGCGGCCGAGGCCGTACTTGGAATCTTTTTTTGCGGAACGAAGCCAGGCGGCGGCCTCGTCGTCTTCGGCCAGCACGAAGCCGCCCATGGGCCGGACGCCGCGGGGGGCTTCGGCGCGCAGATGCACCTCCGATTTGGCCGCCTCGAAGCCGTGGTCGGACACTACCACGAGCCGCCCTCCCTTGGGCAGCGCCGCCGCCATGGTCCCGATGAGTTCGTCCGTATACTCCAACAATGCATTGGATTCAATTGAGAAGGGTCCTGTTTCATGGGCCTCGCTGTCGAGGTCGACCAGGTGCACGAGAATGATGTCAGTTTGCTGGGCGAGAAAGTAGCGGACGGCCAGGGTGCGGGTGCGGTCGTCCATCCATTCCTGCCGGAAGCTGGGGAACCGGCCCGCGATCTGCTCGCAGAGGTTGGCGGGTTTGGCTTTGGCGCAGATGGAGGGCGTATCCATAGCGCCGCCGCGCCGCTTTTTGAAGTACTCGGGCAGGTTGTAGGTGACGGGCGCGTTGACGGTAACCGGCCAGGTGATGACGGCCGTGCTCTTGCCCTGTTTGGCGGCGGCGTCGAGCAGGGTGGGCCGCTTGAGGAGGTTGACGTCCCAGTAGTAGTCGCCGCCTTCGGAGGCCGGCCGCCGGTTCGAGAGAATGCCGTGCTCTTCGGCGGTGGCGCCGGTGATGAGCGTGGTGTGAGAAGGCCAGGTGACGGTGGGGACGATGCCGAGGACGCCGCGGGACCATTCGCCTTCGCGCATCAGTTTGCGCAGGTTCGGGATCTTCAACCCCAGGCGGTCGGCGTTTTCGAGATAGCGCTGGTCGAGACCATCGACCGAGACGACGAGCAGGGTAGCGAGAAGGAGGTTCATTTGCGAAACACCGGCCAGGCGCAGAGCGCCGCGACGAGGATAAAGACGGCGCCGGACCAATAGGGCGAGCTGGCGCCGAAACGGTCGAAGACCAACCCGGCCCAGAGCGGGCCGAAGACGCGGGTGAGACTGAGGACGGCCTGGGTTGTGCCGAGGATGGACCCTTGTTCCCGGTTGCTGACCCGTTGCGAGATGAACGAGGTGAGGGTGGGGTTGGTGAAGCTGCTGCCGGTGGCGATCAATCCGCTGGCGAGGTAGAGCATCCACCCCTCGGTGGCCACGGCGATCAGAAGGAAGCCGGGCGCGAACAGCGCGAAGCCGCACATGGCCAGCGTGCGCTCCTGGGCCACCTGGGTCAACCGCCGGATGAGGAAGCCCTGGTTGAAGGCGACCATGATGCCGATGAAGGCGAAGACCCAGGCGTTGTCGGCGGCCGACCACTGGAAGCGGGCGAGGGTGAAGAGGGAGAAGTTGGTTTGCAGCGCCGCGAAGGCGAAGTTCAACAGGAACAGGCTCACGAGCAGCGCCCGGAGGGACGCATTTTGGAAGGCCGCGACGACGGGGCGGAGCGGGTTCAGGTCGCTCCACTGCGCCCGGCCGGTCTTCCGGCGCTCCGGAGGGAGGGTCTCCGGCAGCAGGAAGAAGGCGAAGACCGAGGTGAGCAGCGCCATGCAGCCGGCTCCGTAGGCGGGGGCGTGAATGCTGATCTTGCTCAGTACGCCGCCGAGCGCCGGGCCGATGATGAATCCGAGGCCGAAGGCCATGCCGATGAGGCCGAAGTTTTTGGCCCGGTCCTGGGGGCTGGAGATATCGGCCAGGCAGGCCTGGGCGGTGGAGATGTTGCCGCCGGTGATGCCATCGACGATGCGGGCGAGAAACATCAGCCACAGGGTGGCGGCCCAACCGAACACGAAGTAGCCGAGAGCGGAGCCGAGGATGCTGAAGACGAGCACGGGGCGGCGGCCGTAGCGGTCCGAGAGCACCCCGAGCACGGGGGAGGCGAGGAACTGGGCGGCGGAGTAGGAGAGGCTGAGGAGGCCGACGGTTGTCGCGTCCGTTTCGAACTGGCGGACGAGGTAGGGGATGATCGGAATCAGGATTCCCACGCCCAGCAGATCGAGGAAAACGGTTACAAAAACGAGGGTCAGCGTCCGGCGCTGCAGTTTTTCGTCAGTCAGAACGGGCGCTGTCATTCCGATCTTCCAGTCTCCCATACCGCGTCATCTCCACCACCGTGCGCGTGCCAAATCCATCCGGTAGCTCGTAGCGGTCGACGACGCGCAGAAACATCCGGTTCTTCCTGGTCTCGGTGGCGGCCTGTTCGATTTCGGTTTCGACGTCGGGTCCTTTATAGAACAGCGCCCGCGTGCCGGCCTTCACCGCCGGGGCAAAGAGGCCCACGGCGCGGGAGAGCGGGGCGACGGCACGAGCGGTGACGGTATCGGCCCGGATGGCGCGCAGGACGTCTTCGGCGCGTTGGGGCAGGACGCGGACGCTGGCTAACTCCATCTGCTCGACGGCCGCTTCAAGGAATCTGGCTTTCTTTTGGACGCTTTCGGCCAGTACGAAGCGCACCTCCGGCAGGACGAGGGAGAGGGGCACGCCGGGAAAGCCGGGGCCGGAGCCGGCATCCACCACCGTCTTTGCGCCCGCAAACAGACGCCACGGGAGTACGGCATCGAGCACATGCTTGACGGCGGCCTCGCGCGGGGAGGTGATGCGGGTCAGATTCAGATGTTCATTGGCGGCGACGATGAGTTCGAGATGCTGCCCGGCTTTTTCGATCACGCGGGCGCGGTGCGGCAGGTCGGCGGGGAGCGCCCGCTCCAGTTCTTCGACAAAGGACATGCGCGGCTATTGGCCCTCGGCGATCATCTTGTCGATCTGTTCGAGCTGCTTTTTCACGGTTTCGGCGTCGCCGGCGGTGGGGCTGGCTTTGAGATAGGCCGTCAGGCTGTCCTTGGCGCCGGGCAGGTCGCGTTTCTGGGCGAGGACGATGCCGAGCACGTGGTCGATCTTCGGAATGCGGTTCTTGGCGTCCAGTTTTCGGGCTTCGCGGGCCGATTTTTCGGCTTCGTCCAGCTTCTGCAGGTTGAGGTTGGCCACCGCGTTGTAGAAGTACATCGTGGGGTATTCAAACGGGTTCAGTTTCACCGCCTTGGCGGTGAGTTCGGCGGTTTTCTCCCAGTTGCCTTCCTTGGCGAAGATGCCGGCGAGATTCAGGTAGGGGCTGACGTATTTGGCGTCGGCGTCGATGGAGGATTGAAAGGCTTTCCGGGCGGGCTCGACTTGATTCTGGGCTTCGTAGACGCGGCCGAGATCGTGCCAGGCGGCGGCGTACTTCGGGTAGAGCGACGTGGCCTTTTCAAGCTCCTTCTGGGCTTCGGGCAGCTTCTTCTTCTTGATCAGGTCCCGGCTTTTTTCAAAGGCCTTGCGGGCGTCTTTGGGCGCGAGGCCGGAGGTGGCGCTGAAGGTGAAGCCTTCGACGTTGGCGAGGCGATGGAGCACGATGGTGCCGACGTCGGGGTTGTCCATGACGCGTCGGCCGGAGAGGTTGATCAGATCGCTGCGGAAGCCAGGCAGGGAGGCGCGCAGTTCGCAGCCCATCAGCTGCTGTTCGATATTGGCGTTGCCGCCGAAGCCGCCGCCGCCGAAGCCGCCGCGCTGGGGTTGGCCTGGAATACCGCCGCCGAAACCGTCGCCGTTCATGTTGGTGCTGGCGTCGGCCATCATCGAGGTGTTCCGCCCGAGTTCGAAGCTGAAGCGGCCTTTCGAGTCCGTGTAGCCTTCGGGGCGCGGGTTGCCGTTGCAGACGCGTTCGATGGTGACCGGCTCGGGGGGCGGGGTGCCATCGTCGAGCATGACTCTGCCCGAGAGGAAGATGGCCCGCTGCATTTCGGGCATGCGCTGCTGCTGCTGCTGGTTGGGGTCCTGCGTGGGAAACGGATTACGGCCTTGGCCCGGCTGCTGCGTGCCCTGGCCGGGGCTCGGCATGGTCGGCTGCTGCATGCCGCCGCCCCCGGCTCCGCCGGCGCCTCCCGGCCCGCCGCCACCGGTGGGCGCGGGCGCCGGGGCCGGCTCCTGAGCCTGCATGATTCCGGCTAGCGCAAAAGCCGCCAGAGAAACTCGAAAACGTGCCATAGGAACTCCCTCCTGCCAGCTGACCTCAGTATGTCATAAGGCGCGAATGTCGAGAAGGTACATCTGGCGACCGCCGGCGTGCGCGGAGTCGACTACAACGCTGCGACCGTCGGGGCTCGAGCGGGGGTGGGTGTCGCAGCGCCATTCGCCGGTGTACTCTTTGGGCGAGGGCAGGCTGGCGAGGGGGGTGCGTTGGTTGGTTTTGGTATCGAACAGGTAGACGTTCTGGTTGCGTTCTTTGTCGGGGTAGGTATCGTTGAGCACCCAGCGGTTGGCGCGGCGGGGCAGGTAGGTGCAGTGGCCGTTGACGGTCATGACGCCTTCGCCGATTACCTCCACCTGGTCGGTTCGGTCTTTGTATAAGTAGAAGCGATCGCCTTTGGACGGGTGCCAGGCCCAGGCGATGACGTTGTCTTTATCACGCCAGACGAAGTGCGAGGTTTTGCCGTAGGGGTCGAGCACGTGCAGGTTCCGGCCGGAGGCGTCGGCGGTGAACATGCGCGTCGAGAAGCTGGCGCCCTCTTTCTTGCCGCGCCAGCGGTGGAGGAAGATGAAGCGCTGGTCATCCGGGGAGATCAGCAGATGGTTGAACCAGTGTTTGGCGTTTTCCGAGTAGCCGCCGGGGTAGGGGATGCGCGCCGCGTCGGCGACGGAAATTAACAACTCTCTCTTGCCGGTGGTGAGGTCGACCTTCCAGATGCCGGCGTCTTCCGGGATGAGCTTGTCGCGATTGGGGTCGACGATGCCGGCGTAGCCGTAGCCGGGGCGGACGTCGTTGAGGCGGCGGAAGTCGCAGGTGATGCCCCACTGGCCGCTGGCGGCCAGGGTGTAGACGGCGTGCGGGATAGTCCGCTTCCGGCCGCTCTTTACGTCCAGGATGTGGGACACGAAGGCGCCGTCGACGCGGTCGTTCCAGAGCACCTCGGTGCGGCTGCCGGGCACCCACTGCAGCATGCAGCCCTGCTGCCAGTTCCAGGCGCGGGTTTCGCCGAGGTCGATCCAGCGGTCGTTGTCTTTGAGGTCGACCATGCCGATGCGGATCTTGTCTTCGGCGCGGGGGGAGCGGCCTTCGAAGTCGACCTCGTTGGCCAGCACGTAGCGGCCGGTGGGGTCGAATTCGAGCTTGTCGTAGTAGCCGAACCAGTGAAACTTTGGCCCTTTGGTGATCGCCCGCATGGGGACGGGCTGTTTGAGGGCGAGCGAGGCGAGGAGTTGGCGGCGGGAAAAGACCATGCCCGTTAGTTGATCACATTGTGCTCCGTCCGGCGCCGAAAGACGAGGAACTGCCCGATCAGGAAGTTGATCCCCCCCGATCCGGCGATCGCCAGCGGCGTGGCCAACAGAGTCTGCAACCCCAGCTGGCCGACCAGCAGGCGCATGGCAAACAGGTTGGCGAGCAGCGCCACCGTGCCCGTCCCCAATTGATAACGCCACGCCCGCCGCGGCCAGCCGGGCGTGCCGGCGGTGTTCCACGTCCAATGCTCATGCCAGGCGAAGTTGTGTGCGAGCGTCATCTCCACCGCCAGCACCGTCGCCGCCAGGTAGTGCAGCCCCGCCAGGTCGCGCCCCACGTACAGCGCGAACGTCTGCACGACCGACCCCAACACCCCCACCGCACAGAATCGCAGCCAAAGTCGAAGCACTAAGCCACCAGTGTAGCCGTTTAGAATAGAAGGTTATGGCCAGAACTTACGACCTCACCCCACGCCCCGTCCCCCGCGTGGAAACCGCCCTCCGCCGCATCGTGACGGACTTCCCCGTTCCTGAATCCATCCCCATCCTCAAACAACTCGCCGAGTACGAGCCCGCCGCCATGCAGGGCCAGCCCCCGGTCGTCTGGGACTCCGCCATCAACACCACCGTCCGCGACCGCTGGGGCAACCAGTGGATCGACTGGTCTTCGGGCGTGCTCATCACCAACGCCGGCCACGGCCGCCCCGAAATCGTCGACGCCATCGTCAAGCAGGCCCAGCACGGCCTGCTGACCAACTACTGCTTCCCCAATGAGGTCCGCGCCACTTTCGTCAAGCGCCTGTCGGATCTGATGCCGGAGCCGCATAAGAAGGTGTTTCTGCTGACGGTCGGCTCGGAGACCGTTGAATGCGCCATCAAGCTCTCGCGCGCGCACGGCGTCAAGGTGGGCGGGCCGAAGAAGAACATCATTGTCTCCTACGAGAAAGCCTTCCACGGCCGCACGCTCGGCTCGCAGCAGGCCGGCGGCATCCCGGCGCTGAAGGAGTGGATCGTCAACCTCGATCCGGGCTTCGTGCAGGTGCCCTTCCCGGACGGGTTCCGCACGGAAGATACTTCGTTTGAGTTCTTTCTGCAGGCGCTGGCCGACAAAGGCGTGGGGCCGGAGCAGATCGCCGGGGTTATGCTTGAAACCTACCAGGGTGGTTCGGCCTCGTTTGCGCCGGTTGAGTACATGCAGCGCATGCGGCAGTGGTGCACGGACCATCAGATTCTGCTCACCTGCGACGAGGTGCAGGCGGGCTTCGGCCGCACCGGCACCTTCTCCGGCTTCGAACACTACGGTATTGTGCCCGACTTGTCCACCTGGGGCAAGGGCATCTCCAGCTCCCTGCCGATTGCCTGCATCATCGGCTCCCGCGAGGTGATGGACCTGTTCCCTCCGGGCTCGATGACCTCGACGCACTCCGGCAACCCGGTCTGCGCCGCGGCGGCGCTGGCCTCGCTCGACATCATCCTCAAAGAGAATCTCGTCGAGAACGCGCGCGTGATGGGCGAGCGCATGCTGAACTACTTCCACGGCATGAAGGCCAAGTACCCGCAGATTGGCTGGGTGGACGGCAAGGGACTCGTCGCGGGCATCGCCTGCGTCAAGCCGGGGACGAAGGAGCCGGACGCCGACCTGGCCTGGAACGCCATCCGCGCTTCGATTGAACGCGGCGTGCTGATGTTCTCCCCCGTCGGCTTCGGCGGCGGCACGATCAAGGTCTGCCCGCCGCTCAACATTACGCGGGAAGCGGTCGACGAGTCGCTGGCCACGTTTGAGGAAGCGTTCGTCTCATGTCTCTAACGCCCACCCTCGTCATCGGCGGCGGCATGATCACCCATGATCAGCTCCTGCCGGCGCTCTACCACCGGCAGCGGCAGGGCCGGCTGGGCGAGATCACCATTTGCGCCCAACACCAGCGCACCGTGGCGGCCCTCGCCAGCGCCCCGGCCATTCTGAAAGCCTTCCCGGGCCAGTCGTTCCGCGCCTTCCCCACCACGGAAGGCGCCCAGCCGCATCTCTATAAGGAGTTGCTCAAAGAGCTCCCGCCGTTCTCGACGGTCCTCGTCGCCTTGCCCGACCAGTTGCACTTCGCCGCCGTGATGGACGCGCTCGAAGCCAATCAGCATGTTCTGTGCGTCAAGCCGCTCGTGCTCACCGCGAAAGAGGCCGAGACGATCGCGGAAACGGCTCACGCCAAGGGGCTCCTGGTTGCCGTTGAATACCACAAGCGCTTCGACGACCGCGCCCACAAGGCCCGCGGCTTCTACCGCGATGGCCGCCTGGGCGACTTCAAGCTCGGCACCGCGCGCCTGATGGAGAAGTGGTACTACCGCGACTCCAACTTCCAGAACTGGTGCACGAAGGAAAACACCGACACGTTCACCTACATCGGCTGCCACTATGTCGACCTGGTTCACTTCATCACGGGCCTGCTGCCGGTAGCGGTTTCGAACTACGGCATCGTCGATACCTATCCGAACGGGCGCGAAGGCTACCTCTGGTGCGACACCCGAGTGCGGTGGAACAACGGCGGGGTGCTGAACGTGCAGACCTCGCTCTGCTACCCGAACGAAGCCGCCGGGCCGAACACGCAGGGCATGACGCTCTACTGCGGCGGCCCCTCCGGCGCCATGCTCGATCACTCGGATCAGTACCGTGGTCTCGCCTATTCACTGACCACGAAGGGCGATTCGCCGGGCGCAACTTTCTACTCCGAACCAAGCCCGGACTACTTCCAGTACAACGACCTCGGCGGCCCGGGCCTTGTGCCCGTCGGCTACGGCGTGCGCAGCGTGGACTACATCCTGGACACGATCGACTCGCTGGCCGGCCTCGATCTCGGGGCGAGGCAGACGGCGCTTCGGGCGATCGATCAGAAGGGGATTCTGGCCACGCCGTCGAATTCGCGCTACAACGAACTGGTGGTCGAAGCGGGCCGGCTCTCGATCCTGAACGGCGGCCGCGAAGCGTTGATCGACTACGGTTCGCAAACCGTTTCGCTGGCATGACCCCGGAGGAGGTCCAGGCCTACCTCGACGACAACGGCTATCCGGCCCACGTTGTCGAGGCCGGCGCGCTGGGCCTGATTGCACGCTGGAAGGCCTTCGTCACCGAGGTCGAGCGCGGATACCCCTACCGCCTCCGCGACTACCGCTATGATCTCGATCTGCGCGGCGTCATCGACCTGGCCGGCCTCGCGCCCGCCGTCGCGGAGGCTGACGCACGGCTGGCCGCCCTGCTGACAGAGACGGAGCTTCGCATCTGGGAATCGGCCGCCGCCGATCCCTGGTGGGACTATGGCTACCCGCGCAATGCCGGGCGCGATTTTCTGCGCGATCTGCAGAACGAGCAATAGTCAAGCGGTCGGCCTAAAGGCGGCCGTGCCTGGCGCCGATAGACTCGCAGGAAGCCGCGACGCATGTCCTCCAACGCCCGCACCCCGACCCAGTCCCGCAATCTGCCCATGTTCGTTGCGATCAGCCTGTTCGCCTTCTGGGCGGTTTGGCATTACGGCCATCGCGGTCTCATGATTTTGGACCACTCGATTGTGTTTGACGGGGGTTACCGCGTCTATCTGGGTCAGACGCTGTACAAAGATTTTTACGCCGCCTATTTTCCCGGCGTCCTTTGGCTGCAGGCGCTGGCGTTCCATCTGTTCGGCGTCAACTTTACGGCCATGGTCCTGCCGGCCGCGTTTTTCAATGCGGTAGGGGCCGCCATCTCCATGCGTCTGGTCTGGCGCCTGTTTCCCGGCAGCAGAATCCCCGCCGCCGCGGCCGGTCTTCTCACCGCCTTCTGGTTTCAGACCCCCTACGGCGCCGTCATGCACGAGCAAGCGGCCTTCTTTTTTGCTCTGCTGTCGGTCTGGCTGCTGATCGAGTTTGAAACATGGCCCGCCCGGTATCTGGCCGGCCTCGCCTGTATTGGCGCCATCCTGTGCAAGCAGAACGCAGGACTCCTGTTCGCGATCCCGGCCACGGCGATCCTAGCGGCGCAAATCCTGCCGAACTGGCGACAACTCCCGCGGCAGTTGCTACCCCTGGCCGCCGGTCTCGCCACTGGGGTGGGCGCGTTCCTGCTTTGGGTTCGTTTTGTCTCCGACTGGGATGGCTTCATCCTGCATGCCTTCACCATCCCGATGTCTCTGGCCGGGAACCGGCTGCCGCGGGATCCGCTCCAGATCATTCGCCTCCTCTCGACGATGGACTCTCCGCTCGAACTCATGCGGTACGCCGCCGCCATCATCCTGATTGCGTCGCTGCTCGGCTTCGCCTCGTCGTTTTCCGGCGAACGCAACCTCCGGCTCCGCGTGGCTTCGGTGCTGGCCGTGACGATGGTCTTGTATCAAAACACGTTCCGGCACACCGCCCTGAACGATCCGGAAAACGCTCTTCCCTTTATCGGTCTCTCGTTTGGCCTTGCTCTCGCCATCCTGGCGCACCTGTTCTGGAACCGGCTCGCCCTGATGAATACCGAAACCGGATCTCCCATTCTTAAACCGGGCGCCATCAACCGGCTCGCCTCGATGGTGTTCGCCTTCTTCGCGCTTCTGCTGCTCGAAAAGGGGCTGGCGGTCGCCCGCGGGCGGGCGGTCCACGAGTTTCGCCCAGGCGCCGTGTTTGAGCAGCCGCTTGCCATCCCCACGGCCGCAAACGTGGTTTGGGGCCATCCCACGCCCGCCTCTTACGGCGAGAACCCACCGGTTGTCGAGCGGGAGCAGTTTGAGCAGCTCTACCAGTTTCTCGCCGGCCAGCCCCACAATTTCTTCCTCTATAACGACGCCACGATCCTGTACGGGCTCACCGGGCGCATCCCGCCACAACCGCTCCTGTTCTTTCTTGAGGGCCACACCTTCCGCCAGCAGGATATCCCGGCCCTCGACCAGGCGATCCTATCCGCCCTCAAGAAGAACGAAGTACGCGTATTCGTGCGGGAGACGGCCGTCTTCATGCCGCAGACGGCGTCCGTCGAGCTCTTCCCGGAGACCTACCGCTGGCTGACTACGGACTTTCGCCGCGTCAAGACGATCGGCATATATGAAATCTGGCAGCGATAAGCCGGCGCTCTGGGTACGCGGTGGCCCCGAAGAAGGCGCGGCCCGGCGCGGTCCTGCTGCTGTTGCAACCAGAAACAGTCCGCAAAATCTACCGGCGGCTGACTACGAAACCCGGACGTGAAAAACCTGCGCCCGGAGCACGCTGTGGCCCCGGGATGCTGACGGTCATGTAAAAACGCAGAAATTTGAGCATTTGGCCGACGCGACGGTCGCCCCTGGGGGAATCGACGTGAAGGCCCGCTATCGAATGGGTTGTGCCAACGACTGACGAAGTCACGGAAGCGCACGGGCCGAAGCGAGTCCGTTGTGCGCGTGTTGAAAAAGAGCGCACAGGCCGCTTCGGCGCCAACGGCGAGGAAATCGCCCCTCCTGCCGGGCCGAAGCGAGTCCGTTGTGCGCGTGTTCAAAAAAGCTCACAGGCCGCTTCGGCGCCAACGGCGAGGAAAACGCCCCTCCTGCCGGGCCGAAGCGAGTCCGTTGTGCGCGTGTTCAAAAAAGCTCACAGGCCGCGCCGGCCCGGCGCCGCTGCCGTTGCAACCAGCCACAGACCCCGCTATCCACCGGCGACCCACTCCGAACTTCGCGCGCGTCAAGACGGTCCGCGTCGACGAAATCCGGCCGCGATAGTTCCGCCATCGCAGGCCGGTAACGGGCGTCCAGCGGCCCGGGATCAGCGGCAGCGGATTCGGAAAAAACCAATGATGGTCATCCGCAACAACTCAAACCCATGACGGAAACGACTGATGTTGGTTGAGCCGTAGGTGCGCGCGGCATAGCGGATCGGTACATTCACTACGCCCAACTCCAGCACCGCCGCAGGAAAGAGAAGCTCGAAATCACCGAACGGATCAAAGTCGCCGAAGTCCCGCCGCCAGGCGCGCATCCGCTCATAGTCGTGGCGGGCCAGAAGCTTGGTCCCACAAAGAGAGTCTCCGAGGCGGATCCCCAACACGTAGCTCAAACTCCGGGCGAAGAACACGTTGCCGAGGTGATTCAGCGGTCGCATCGCCTCGCCCTCCATCGGGTACAGCAGACGCGAGCCGTTGATGAAATCGCCGCTGCCCTGGACATAGGCCTCATAGAATCGGCCTAGCATTTCCGGGGGCATCGTCAGATCGGCATCGAGAATCGTCAGCAGCGGCATCGTCGCCATCGAGAAACCCAGGCGCACGGCGTCCGCCTTCCCCTTTCCGGTCTGCCTTGCGGACCGAATCAGCATCCGCTGCCCGTAGCTCTGCCGCACCCGCTCGATCTCTTCCCACGTTCCATCAGAGGAGTGACCCTCGACAAAGATCACCTCAAGCGGACATCCCAGATCGGGCATTCTTTCCACCGCCGCCTCAATGTTGCCAAGCTCGTTCCGCGCCGGAATCACCACGGTCAATCCCGGCCGCTCCTTCCTCCCCATCCTCGGTCGCAGCACCAGCACACAGCCAAACGCCAGCCAGCGCAGAACCGGCAGAAAAGGCATCACCCGATTGATCAACCACCCTAGGCCGCCCAGGTGGAACGGAGAGTAACCGCACAGGGAATGGCTCACCAGCTCATAGCCGCTCAGCTGCGCCAACCCTTCCATGTCGACAACGCGAAGAAACGTAAAGGGCAGCTCACCCTTCCGCAGCCCCAGCGCATTGCCCAGCGCGTACAGGAACCGCAGGTAGGGGTTGTATGCCACGGCGATCACCCGGTCCTCCCGCCCTAACTTCGGATGCAGATCCTCGAGGATCTTCTGGATATCGAGAGAGTGGTTGAAGGTTCCGTTGATGAGCACCGCCCTCCGCCGGTCCGGCGCCGGACCGGCGTCCAGTGCGGTGACGCCCGGCTTACCTGGACATTCGATCATCCGCAATAACTCGCCAGAATCGTGCGGGACAGGCAGATGCGGGATGAGCTCGTCGTAATAACGCGAGATCCGCGAGATCCGCGCCGCGATCGCCTGATGTACGTAAGTGCTCCGAATTCCCTCCAGGTTCACGAGGATCTATCGGCGGTTTGCCCGGGAAACTTCAATGGCGCCTGGCACCGTACGCCCCATTTCGGTACACTCCCTTCATCGGAACTCCTATGCCTACCACCCCCAACTCCCGCCGCCACTTCCTTCAGGCCGCCTCGCTGGCCGCTCTTGCCGAACAGGCCATGGCCCAGTCACCCGGCGCCGGCCTGCCGCAGCGCACGCTCGGGCGTACGGGCGTCAAGGTCTCGATCGCCTGTCTGGGCGGCTGGCACATCGGCAGCGTCAAGGATGACGCCGAGGCCATCCGCATCATGCACGCCGCCATGGACGAAGGTCTCACCTTCTTTGACAACGCGTGGGACTATCACAACGGCCACTCGGAAGAGGTGATGGGCAAGGCGCTCAAGATGGATAACCGCCGCGGCAAGGTCTTTCTGATGACCAAGAACTGCGAGCGTGACTATGCGGGCTCGATGCGCAACCTGGATGAATCTCTGCGCCGGCTGCAGACCGACCACCTGGACCTTTGGCAGTTTCACGAGATGGTCTATGACAACGACCCGGACTGGGTCTTTGAGAAAGGCGGTTTGAAGGCCGCGCTCGAAGCCAAGAAGGCCGGCAAGGTACGCTTCATCGGCTTCACCGGCCATAAGGATCCGCAGATTCACCTGAAGATGCTCGGCAAGCCCCATGCGTGGGACTCGGCGCAGATGCCCATCAACGTCTGCGACGCTTACTACCGCAGCTTCCAGAAGTCGGTGGTGCCGGTGTGTTTGCAGAAGAACGTGGGGGTGATCGGCATGAAGGGTCTGGGCGGCGGCAGCACGCAGGGCCGGCTGCTGGAGCAGTTGGGTCTGACGGCCGAGGAGTGTTACCGCTACTGCCTGAGCCTGCCGATCACTGCGCAGGTGATGGGCATTACCTCGATGGCGCAGTTGAAGGCCGATGTGGCGTTGGCGCGCAACTTCAAGCCGATGTCGCCGGCGGAAATGGAGGCGCTGCGGCTTCGTGTGAAAGACCACGCCGGCGATGGGCGCCACGAGCTGTTCAAGAGCTCGAAGATGTACGACGGCCCGCACCACCGCAAGCAGCACGGCTTCTCCACCGAGGGCTAGAAAACGAAAAGGGCGCCCAGCAAAGGGCGCCCTTTTTGTTATTGGTTACTGCCTTCTTCTTCGGAGGAACCGCGTCTCCGAGGCTTTGGAATCAATGAATTACGCGGCTGTCTCCAAGGGCGCCAGTTTGTAGCTATTCGGCCTACTTCCGCTGCCTGAACCTCTTCCGTTTGCATCACTGAGTCACGCCGTCGCAGGTTCCTTCTCCTTTGGTCCCGGCCTACCCGGGCGCGACGCTTCTGCGGAACTCGCGCACAACGGACTCGCTTCGGCCCGGCCTGTGCGCTTCTGACCGGATCTTCTGGCGGTGGACAGCCTTGGCGCACCGTGGTACCCTGCTAAGTAGTTTTTAAATCTTGGAGTTGGATAAAGGACTCAGCAAGACAGGCCGGCCGTTGTGGGGCACTGAACCGATCCTGCCCAATCGCTTGTCGGCCAACGCTCACGCGGTCGGTCCAGTCGCGAGGTCAATCTCACCATGCAAACGATTATTCTGGCTGGCGGTCTGGGGACGAGACTCTCCGAGGAGACCGTCACCAAGCCCAAACCAATGGTCGAAATCGGCGGCCGGCCCATTTTGTGGCACATCATGAAGATCTACGCGGCCTTTGGGCACACCGATTTTCTGGTTGCGCTCGGCTATAAGGGCGAAGTGATCAAGGATTACTTTCTGAACTACCGGCTGCGGCGAAATAGCCTCTTTATCCGCCTCGGCACCAACCAGATTACCCCCGTCGAGGATACCGTCGAAGACTGGAACATCGGGCTGATCGACACGGGTCCCGCCACCCAAACCGGCGGCAGGGTACGCCGCATGCGCGACCACATCGACGGACCATTCATGCTCACCTACGGCGACGGCGTCGCCAACGTGGACCTGGACCGGTTACTGGCCTTCCACCGCTCCCATGGCAAACTGGCAACGGTCACCGCGGCCCGACCGGCCGCCCGCTTCGGCGGCTTGGCTTTCGATGGCGACCGCGTGGCCGAGTTCAAAGAGAAATCCCAGTTGGACGAGGGATGGATAAACGGAGGATTCTTCGTACTCGAGCGTAAGGTGATGGACTACATCGCCAGCGACGACACCATCTTTGAACGGGAGCCGCTCGAAGCCCTGGCCGCCGATGGCCAGTTAATGGCCTACCGTCATCCCGACTTTTGGCAGCCCATGGATACGCTGCGCGAAGTGGGCCTGCTCAATCAGCTCTGGCAATCTGATACGGCGCCTTGGAAGGTTTGGACATAGGCTGGCTTGCCGGTGCCTGACGGCAGTAACGCATCAGCCGCAGAATCGTTGTGATGTAGGTGAAGGCAAACTGCAACAGGTTCCGCTTACTCTCGCCCGCCTTCCTCTTCTCAAACGTAACGGGTACCTCCAGGATGCGAGTGGCCCCAAACCGGGGTGCCCGAATCAGAATCTCCTGGATAATGTCGAAGTTCTCACAGCGCAGCGGCATCTCACGCAGATACTTAGCCCGGTATAGCCGGAAGCTATTCGACACATCCATCACGCGCAGCCCGAACACAAGCCGGTAGGTCACGTTCACCATCCAGCTCATCAAAATCAAAACGGCCGGATTCTCGGTTATCCCGCCGTCGACATAGCGCGACCCGATGACGAGATCACTCTCTTGCCGCTGGTCCCACAACAGATGCAGTTGGTTGGGGTTGTGCGACCCATCGGCGTCCATGAACAGGAGGAACTCGCCCCGCGCTTCCGCAATACCGGTGCGTACCGCGTCGCCGTAATTGTTTCCATTCGCCCGCGCGACGTGTCGCACCCCATGCTCCCGGCACACCTCACGCGTATGGTCGAGCGGCGTCTGCGTGTCGATGATGAGGATCTCACTGTCCGGACTCAACCGCTCCACCTGCGCCTTCAGCCGGGGCAAGAGCAGGCTGAGGGCCTCCGCCTCGCGGTAAGCGGGAATCACTATCGTAAGATCGGTCATATAGCGTCTCCTTTCCTATCGGCTGAGCTGTCCAGCCCACGCCAACGCCTCTTCCAGGCCCTCGCGGTAACTTACCGCCGGGACCCAATCCATCCGCGCTCGAGCCTTCCCGCAGTCGGCGATAAACACCTTCTGATCGGCAATCCGGGCGGGTGTCTTCTCAAATTGCATCGTGACGTGGGCGGCCGTCTCCAGATGCGCAAACAGCTCGAGCAGGCTCAGCGAGTTCTCCGTTCCACCCCCGATGTTGAAAACCTCCCCCGCCGTCCGGTTTATGTGCTCAACCGCCTGCGTGTAACAGCGGATCAGATCCCGCGCATGCAGCAAATCCCGCACCTGCATGCCATCGCCTGCAATCGCAAAGGGCAACGCTCGGGCATCGCGCATCCGCAGGGCCTGCTGGCAGAACCAGCCCACCCAGCCCTGGTCGAAGGTCGCAAACTGACGCCCCCCGTACATACTCGAGTGCCGGAAAACCACCGTCCGGATGCCATACATCCGGTAATAGTCCTTCACATACTGCTCGGCCGCCGCTTTGCTGCACCCATAAGGAGTGGTCGGATCGAGCACAATCCTCTCATCCAAACCGTCCGGAAACTCCGGCAGCCGGTAGCGCATCCCGCTGCGCTCGGTCCGCAGGTACTCCAGCGCTCCGTATACCTTGTTCGTCGAACTGTAGAGTAACAGGGCCTCGGGCCGGTGCAACCGCACTGCTTCGAGGACATTGAAGGTGCCCCCGGCGTTGATCTCGAAGTCGAGACGCGGACTGGCAAGGCTCGTCGTCGCCGCGACCTGTCCGCACAAATGCGCCACCACCTCGGGTTGCCACTCCCGCACCATCCGCCCTACCGCCTCGGCATCCCGGATATCGTCACCGGACGCCCGCAGTCCCGGATGCTGCGACCGCAGCCACTCCAGGTTGGTGTCCGAACCCAGACGGCTCAGATTGTCAAAGACCGCCACCTCGTGGCCCTGCCCCAGCAAATGATCCGCCAAGTTCGAGCCCACAAAGCCGCAGCCGCCTGTAATCAGCCACCTCATTGCGTGCGTTCCCTCACAAAATCGTGCAGCGACTCAAGTACATACGTGATCATCGGACCGGTTAAGCCCGGGAACACGCCCAGCCAGAACGTCGCATTCATCTCGGCATCCGTGTTTGTCAACTCTCCCGAGATGCGGTAGGGCAGGTTCGCATACGCCGGCTGACGCACCAGATTGCCAGCAAACAACAGACGCGTGCCAATGTTCCGCTCGGTCAGGAAACGGACCAGTTCGTTGCGGCTAAACGGAGACCCGGACCGCACCGTCACCGGAAAGCCGAACCAACTCGGATTGCTCCCCGGCGTCGGCTCGGCCGGCGCCAGAAATTCGTGCAGGTCCGCCACACCGTCCCGCAGCGTCGCAAAGTTCTCCCGCCGCTTCCCGATAAACTGCCGCAGCTTACCCAACTGGCTCAAGCCCACCGCCGCCTGCATATCGGTCATCTTCAGGTTGTAGCCAACGTGGGAGTAAGTGTACTTGTGGTCGTAGCCGCAGGGCAGCGTGCCCAACTGCCAATCAAACCGCTTGCCGCACGTGTTGTCCTTTCCCGGCTCGCACCAGCAGTCCCGACCCCAGTCGCGGAAGCTTTCAATCAAAGGCTTCAGCCGGACGTTGTTGGTGAACACAACGCCGCCCTCGCCCGTTGTAATGTGATGCGCCGGGTAGAAGCTGACCGTGGCGATATCTCCAAACGTGCCCGTCAGCGCCCCGTTGAACTCCGCTCCCAGCGCGTCGCAGTTGTCTTCAATCAGCCACAGGTTGTACTTTTTCGCAATCGCCACAATGCGGTCCAACGCGTACGGGTTGCCGAGGGTATGCGCCAGGATGATCGCCTTTGTCTTGGGCGAAACTGCCGCCTCCACCAGATCCGCATTCACGTTGTGCGTACAAAGATCCACATCGACAAACACGGGGATCAGCCCGTTCTGGAATAGCGGATTCACGGTGGTCGGAAAGCCGGCCGCCACCGTAATCACCTCATCGCCCGGACACAGTCGCCGCGCCCCCAGCACTGGCGAGGTCAGCGCGGACACCGCCAGCAGGTTCGCCGAACTCCCCGAGTTACACAACACCGCGTGCCGCACCCCCAGAAAACGCGCCAGGGCCCGCTCAAACTCCTGCGCAAAACGTCCGGTGGTCAGCCAGAAGTCCAGACTGCTATCGACCAGCGCCTGGACATCCCCACCGTCAAAAACTCGTCCGGAAACCGGGACGTGCGTCACCCCAGGGTGAAAAGCTCTCTCCAGCCCATGCGTTTGACTGTAGAACTCCTGCACTAATCTCAGAATCTGCTCCCGAAGCGAACTTGAATTCAACCGATTTCTCCTTGGTGTTCACGCATCCACGCAACCGTCTTCCGCAATCCCGCCTCCAGCCCCGTCGCCGGCCTCCAGCCCCACTCCACCGGGTCGGTCCACTCCGCCGGAGGCGCCTCGCGCTCCCGCTGCGGAGCACCATGCCGAACCCTCCCCCCCGTCTCGCAAATCCCTTCCAACAACTTAGCCAGAGCACCAACCGTTGTCAGCTCCGCCCCAACGTTCACCGCCTTGCCTGCCAGCCCTGGCGCGGACGCCGCCAGCAGAAACGCCTCGCCCACATCATCCACAAAAACGAACCGGCACTGCCGTTCCGCACTACGGATCTCCGGACTCTCCCCCCCCAGCAGACTCCCGATCAGATAAGGAATCAGCTTCGTCTTCTCCTGCCCGGGTCCGTAGCCCAGATGCAGACGGCAATACACCATCGGCAAACCCGCCTGCTCGTGAAAATAGCGGGCCCGCAAATAGGCGCTCCGCTTCGCCACACCATATGGCGAGGAAATCGAATCCTCCTGCACCGACCCGGCCAGGACAATCCTCCGGCAACCCGTCCGGCTCACCGCCGAAAGCAGATTCAACGTCGCCCGTTCATTCTGATCGAACATCTCCTGCCCCAACACCGACTCCTGCCGCCCCGTCACCAGACCGGCCAGGTGAATCACCGTCTCCGGCCGGTAACGCTCGACGAACACCCGCACCGCCTCCGCATCAGTCAAGTCACATGCCAACCCCGCCCCACCACTCCGCGACAGCCCCATCACCTCACACCCGAGACCGTTTAGCCGCTGCCTCAACGAACTACCCAGAAATCCCGTGGCCCCCGTCACCCATACCCGGCCCAACTGCGCGTTCAGCATCATGGGTTACGCCCGCAGATAGTTCCGGTACCACCCGACCGTCTCGACCAACGCCGAATCCAGTTCGTATAACGGCTTCCATCCCAACACCCGCCGCGCCTTCTCCGCCGATAGGTACTGATGGCGAATCTCATTCACCGCCTGGTCCAGAATCACCGGCTCCAGCGGGGATTCCATCACCGCCAAAATGCGCCGCACCAGCTCGAGCGCCGTAATCTGCAGCTCATTCGAAAAATTAAACGCCTCCCCGTACAGCTCCGGACGGCTCCTCACCGCCTCGGCCAGCGTCAAATACGCGTTGGCGCCGTCAGCCACATAAAAGTAGTCCCGAATAAACGTACCGTCGCTCCGAATAATCGGCGCCTCACCACGCAAAATCGAACGAATCGTCCCGGGAATAATGCGATTCCAATTCAAATCCCCCGCCCCGTAAAAATTCCCACACCGCGTAATCGCCACCGGTAGTCCGTAACTATGCCCATAGCACTTCGATAACAGATCGGCGCAGGACTTCGAACAATCATACGGATGCCGCCCCTGCAGCGCCGCCGACTCATCATAGGGCAGCACCTCATGGTCACCGTAGGCCTTGTCCGACGAGGCCACCACCACGCTCTTCACGAGCGGGCTCCGCCGGCAAGCTTCAAGCAGCGTCCAAGTCCCCTGAATATTGGCCTCAAACGTCGAAATAGGGTTACGGTTGGCAATTCCCACGATCGTCTGCGCCGCCAGATGGAAAACCGTGTCTACCTCGTATTCCCCCAGCGCCCGCTCAAGACAACTCTGGTCCGTCACATCACCCCGCACCACCTTCACCCGGTGATAGTCACCCGACCGGACCAACTCCGAGTCCGGAACCCAGTCCCGGATCAGACAGACCACATCCGCTTGGGACTCCAGCAGACGACGCACCAGACAGCTCCCCACCAAGCCAGATGCCCCGGTAATAAAAACACGCCTATCTCTCCAGGGATCCTGCCTCGGCTCCGTCATGAAACGAGGCTACCATAAGACCTCAGAATAGAACCCCTCCTAAGTCTAAATACATTCCAATTTTATCCTTAGAAAACAAAGGGAGAAAACCTTAGACGACTGGCCCTTCGCCACTCTCCCTCCCTGTCCCAACGGCCTCCCCTCGGCAAACCGACCCGACATCCCCGCCCCGGCGGCCTCAAGCGCCAGGAGGACCTCCAGGATCTGCTCACCCGCCCCACCCTCCAGTTTCTCAACCACCAGAGCGCCCAACCGTTCTGCCGCTTCCTCGCCCGTACCCTCCCCCACACCCCCAGCAAACCTTCAGCCCCGCCCCCACACCCGCTATCATGGTGACGGCATGTTCCGCAGCCTCTGCCTCCTCCTGACGGCCCTCCCCCTCGCCGCCAACCATCCCTGCCAATCCTGCCACCCCGCCCAGGTCGCCGCCTTCGCCCGCTCCCCCATGGGCAACGCCATCGCCCCCGCCCAACCCGCTCCCCCCGGCGCGTTCACCCACGCCCCCTCCCAATCCCGCTTCGACTCCTTCAACCGCCAAGGCCAAATGTGGCACCGCCTCACCCGCGGCTCCCTCTCCGCCGAATTCCCCCTCGCCCTCCGCATCGGCTCCGGCGCCCACGCCGCCGGCTACCTCCTCCGCCACGGTAACACCCTCTTCCAATCCCCCGCCGCTCTCTACCGCCAAAACCAACTCTGGGCCCCCGCCCCCGGCTACGAACAACACCCCCGCCTCGACTTCGACCGCCGCGTCACCCCCCAATGCCTCGCCTGCCACTCCAGCGGCGACCCCGCCAACCCCCAACCCATCGCCTGCCACCAATGCCACGGCGATCCCGCCGCCCACCTCGCCCAACCCGCCCGCGCCAACATCACCAATCCCACCCGCCTCGCCCCCCCCGCCCGCGACGCCATCTGCGAAACCTGCCACCTCACCGGCGAAACCCGCATCGGCCCCCTCACCATCGTCTACGACCGCCCCCGCCAGGACCTCCGCGTCGTCAGCCACGTCGAACAACTCGCCCGCAGCCAATGCGCCTCCCAATCCG
>JAINDL010000112.1 GCA_019931245.1 Bryobacteraceae bacterium CoA2 C42 | reverse complement strand
GGGGGGGGGGGGGGGGTGGGGGGGGGGGGGGGGGGGGGGGCGGGGGTTGGGCGGGGGGGAGGGGGTGGAGGGAGCGGCCGGGGGGGGGGGGGGTGAGGCGGTTGCGGAGGGTGAGATGGCGTTGGTTCCAGGCGGCGGCGACTTCGCGGCTGGCGGCGCGGCGGCGTTCGCGGTCGGCGGTGGTGTGGCGGGCGAAGGAGGCGGCGACGTAGGTTTCCCAGGCGGCGTCGGTGAGGAGGGGGGCGTTGTCGGGGCCGAGGAGGCGGTCGAGTTCGCCGGAGCGGGCGAAGCTGACGGCGAGTTCGCCGGTGGAGGGGTAGAGCCCTTTGCCGCCGACGGCGGCGACGAGTTCGAAGGAGTGGGGGCCGGGGGTGAGGTTGAGGGTGACGGTTTGATCCTGGTGGGGATAGGCGGCGGGCCGGAGGGGTGTGTTGCCGCGTTCGACGGGTTGGGGGACGGGGTCGTCGCTGGAGGTGTTGGGTTTCTGGGGTTTGGTGGTGGCGACGAGTTTGCCATCGATGGAGAGGCGGGCGGCGCCGCGGGCGCGGAGGCGGAACTGGTAGGGGCCGGGGGGGAGGGAGCGCTGGTAGGTGGCGCGGAGGTAGAAGGGGGTGGAGCGGTCGGCGGGGGCGGCGTTGGGGGTGAATTTGGTGGGGGTGTGGGGGAAGGCGAAGGCGGGTTCGGAGTAGGAGTCGACGGGGGCGGCGGTGGGGAGGTGGAGGTCGTGGGTGGGGGTGAGGTCTTCGAAGATCTCGACGTGGACGGGACCGGCGGCGGGGAGGGAGGCGGCGACCCAGAGGGCGAGGAGGAGAGGTTTGGTGGGCACGGGAATCTGGGGCTCACTTTATCAAATTGGCGTTTCGGGCTCAAAGGTGGGGGTGGGTGATGGTGGCCGGGATCGTGACAGAGAGGATGCCGCGTCAGTGATGGCCGCCCTTGGATTTGCCGCCGAAGAAGAAGCCGTACTCAACAACGAAGCCTCCGGCGCCGTTGCGGGGGTTGTTGGCGATCTTGTAGCCGACGACGACGATCTGGCGGGGGGTGGGATGGAAGAGTACGCCGGGGACGAAGAAACCGAGATCGTGGTTGCCGGCGAACCATTCGGCGAGCAGGATGAAGCGTTTGTTGACGGGGTGTTCGATGCCGGCGAGGACGTTGCCGGAGTTTTTCTTGAAGAGTTCTTCGGTGCCGAACCAGCCGCCCATGGTGAGACGGGTGCGGGCCTGGGGGAGACGCCAACTGTAGTGGGCGTAGGAGAAGTTGCCGACGCCCTGGCCGCGGTAGTTCCACAGGCCCATGGATCCGATGGTGATCTGGCGTTCGCGGGAGTCCGAGGCGAGGGGGATGGCGGATTTGAAGCCGAAGCCGACGTTCTGGTTCTTGGTGCTGGGAGCCCCGGCGTTATAGGTGGTGAGGGCGAGTTCGGTTTTGCGGCCGACGCCATAGGTGAAGAAGTTGGTGGCGTACCAGTAGCGGTAGGCTCCCGCCTGGTAGGGACGGAGTTGGGTTTCGTGCATGAGGAAGCCCTGGCCTTTGGGGGTGATGTCGGCTGAGGGCATGTTTACGATGGCTTGCTGGGCGTGGGCGGTGAGGAGAGTGACCAGGAAGAGTACGATCCATTTCATAGACTGTTTGGTGAGAGGAGCCGAACCCGGTTGTTCCAGCGCCGGTCGCGCCGGCGGTGGGCTGTGATTCCGGGTTACACCTGGAACTTGCAATTCGGATGCCAGAGTGGATCGGGCGGCTAAGTGTTTGATTTAGTGTGGTGGATGGTGGTGGGGGGGCGGCGGGGAGGCTGAAATGGGGCAGGGTGCCTGAAAATGGCTTGGTTGTGGAACTGGGGGGCGAGGGGGGCGTTGCGGCGGGGAGGATTTTCCGCTGGGAGACGGCAGGTTAGCAGGGGAGCGTTGCCCCGGCGTAACGGGAGGGTTCGGGGTGGGAGGATTGGAGTAGACTGCCGTCATGAACGTCGTGGTTCTGACTACGGTGGAAGAGTTCTTGCGATCGAGCGAGAAACCAAATGGAGAATACGGCGACGGGGTGGTGACGGCAAAGGCGAGGCCCACGAAGCTGCATGCGATCATTCAGTTTGGCTTGCAGGTTCTGCTGCGGGCGCAGGGGTGGCGGGCGTATGCGGAAGTAAGGGTGCGGATCTCGGAGAAGACGTATCTTGTTCCGGACGTAATCGCGAGGGACGCGTTTCCGGGCGCTTACCCGACGGAGCCTGTTCGGCTCTGTTGCGAGATTCTGTCGCCCGGTGACCGACTGGGCGCGATGCTAGCCAAGTGCGAGGATTACCAAGCTTGGGGCGTTCCGTATTGCTGGGTGATTGATCCGGAAAAGCGGACGGCTTGGGAATATCACTCCGGCAGCGAGCCCGTGCGGGTGGCGAGGCGTTGGTTGCGTAGGGCATGGAGACGCGGAGGACCTTGCCGATGGAGGAGCAGGCGCAGGGGGGGTACTCGGTTCTGACTTTGGTGACGGCGGTTTCGGTGGAGTTGACCTGGTAGCCGGTGGTGACTTCGAGGGGGCGGCCGAAGCCGTCGAAGAGGGTGTGGGTCCAGCGGATGTTGGGGGCGATGCCGGTGGTGACCTTGTGCCAACTGGCGCCGGGGGCGGCGCCGAGGCTGTAGGTGTGGGTGACGATTTGGCCGGTGGGGAGGGTCTGGGATTTCTGGCGGCTCATGCCGTCCCAGGTGAAGGTGGCGGTGGCGTTGTTGGCGCCGGTGGTTTGGGTGAGGTTGAGGGCGGCGTCGAAGGTGGGGCCTGCTGGGCATCGATGGCGCTTCAGTGAGTGAATAGAGGGGACATTTAGAAATAACTCAGTGCGAAATCACCTTTTGGGAGTTGAAAGATGTGATCGAATGATCACTAAGGCGATTCCGATTGCTGCGTATAGAACACCATTCATTAAGACAGCAGCGACAACGCGAGCCACCAGGAACGACCGGTCGAGTGGCCCGACTATATAGTCCGGCAGGATAACCGAAGTAGGCCATAGCCATTTGAAGGCAACATTATAGGCAGATAACATGATCCCTGGGACGCTTTGGTCTATGCCGTATCTTGGAGCTCCAATTAGAATCAAGGCGATGCAGATACCAGCAGATCCACAGAGAAGCCCTACTTTTACGAGCGTATTCATTTTCATTGCCATCGCATCACCGGCTCGTCTGGGCAAATCTCTCTTTCTTTGTTCGGATTGTACCAGTAATTATTGGTTCGGACACCTCCATTCGTCATCCAGTGACCCAATGTTCCAAAATTCTCTGCTCCGTAACCCGGATAGGTGACCATTACCGGCCTCCCAATTCCGGGTGCGAATCCGGCACTGTTAAGCATCGTCGCCGTAAATGTTTGATACATTACCAAATCGTCGGATCGAGGGTTCAGCTTACCAACGTAGTCGGTGAATGTTCCATTTGGATTCTGCCTTTGCGGCCCCCACGTCGCCTGGCCTATCAACGAGCCTCCCTGCACGACGACGTTTTGCTCCGTCACGCTATATTCACCGCGCGCAAATGGGTTGCCCTCTTGATCGACGGGTTGATAGGTGAACCGCCGAATCCAGGTACCACCGAAAGCCGATTTTGTGTAACAATCTCCAACGATCTTTAGAGCTGCGATATAGCGCTTATCTTGTTGTTCTCCGTCTTCACGCGCGGCTGCAATTTTCCGGTCCCAAGCAGCCACCGGAGCGCTTGGATTTGTTCGCCATGCTTCTGCCACAGGGTCTTTGGGCATACCGCGAAAGATAAGTTTCCAAACCGAAAAGATCAGACCTGGGATGGAAAAGACTCCTCCTGGGCTACCGCCTTCGACGTTAACAAGGATTTCGCCCGTTGGATCGCTAAAGTTCACCGGGTCGCCGTGGACGTAGACGCCTCGGCCCCAGCTGGCGGGTTCGTTGGCTCCTCCGCTGGCTTCGTAGGGGTCGGCGGAGAGGAAGCGGCCGATGGCGCTGTTGTAGTAGCGCTGGTCGGCGTAGTCGAGGCCGGTTTGGTCGCGGTGGTAGGTTCCGAATTTGTTGCGGTCGCCTATCGAGGGGG
>JAINDL010000153.1 GCA_019931245.1 Bryobacteraceae bacterium CoA2 C42 | reverse complement strand
TTGCGGCTGCTGTATTTGGCGGACAGGATTACGCGCCATGGCGGGCAGACGGAGATTCACTTTGGGTCTCAATACCAGGAGCGGGATCGATTCGACCGGTTGATGGTGCGGCTGCGGTTGATTGAACGAAAGATGGATGGCTTTATGCCGGTGGTGAACACGCCGCTTCGCGCATAGAGTTTTATGCACGGCGCACCTGCCCGGCGTAAAACAGGGCGGAAAGGAGGACTATCCAAGGTCAGAACACGTCAGAAAACACCGCCTTCCACCCACCCCTGCGAGGCTTCCGGCACGCGGGAGGCGGTGGCTATGCCTGCTGTGCATAATTCAGGTGTAAAGGTCTGTTTTTTAGAAGAAGAGGGGAAATGGGGGCGGGTTACGAACAGGTTACGGGCGGTATGGTTTGACTGCCCGGAGGAAATCGGCGCGGCCGGTCCATGGCTGGTAGATGATGCGGAGGGCAAGGGGGTAAGTGCGGTTGGCTGCGGGGTTGGGGATGGGGAGGCGGGGTGGTCGCTTGGCTGGGGTCGCTGATCTTTGCTGGCGGCGGGAGAGCAGGGCAGGCCCTCGCCAGAGGTGCCGTCCGCCGCGATAGGATGGAGGCCTTTATGTTCCGCTTGTTCGCCTCCTTCTTTTTTCTCGTGGCCCTCGCGCCGGGCCAGCCGGTCTCCGAACTGGACTTCACGGGGGCCATTGGCGAACTCCGGGATCTTCCGCAAGCCACTACCCAGGCCCTGATCGCCGAAGGCAACCGCTACCTGGCCAAGCGGCCGACGTTTGCCTCGCCCGCCGAGTTGCGGGCGCGCGGGGCACGGGTGCGCGCGCAGATCCTCGCCGCCATCGGCGGCCTTCCCGCCAAGACGCCGCTGAACGCGCGCACCGTCGCCACCCTCGACCGGGGCCGGTACCGCATCGAGAAGGTCGTCTTCGAGAGCCAGCCCGGCTTCTACGTCACCGCGAACCTTTACATTCCAAATAGCGCCGGGCCAAACAGCGCCGGGCCAAATAGCGCCGGGCCAAACAGCGCCGGGCCGAACGGCGCCGGGGGCCCCTACCCCGCTATCCTCTTTCCCCTGGGCCACGAGAGCGGCGCCAAGGCCCACGAGGCGTGGCAATACGTGCTTGGCTCCTTCGCTACAAAGGGGTTTGTCGCGCTGGCGTGGGACCCGGTGGGGCAGGGCGAACGGTACCAGTTCTGGGACACCGATACCCGCGCCTCCAAGCTCGTGCAGTCCACCACGGAGCACACGATGCTGGGCATCCAGGCGCTGCTTGTGGGCGATCACATGGCCCGGTATATGATCCACGATGGTATTCGCGCGCTCGACTATCTGGTGAGCCGGCCGGAGGTGGATGCGAGCCGCGTGGGGGTGACGGGCAACTCGGGCGGCGGCATGATGACCGCGTATCTGGCCGCCATCGACGACCGTCTGCAGGTGGCGGCGCCGAGTTGCTACATCACGTCGTGGAGATCGCTCCTGACACAACTGGGGCCGCAGGACGCCGAGCAGAACCTGCCCCCGTGGCTTTCGGCGGGTCTTGACTTTCCGGACCTGATCTACGCTTTCGGCCTGAAACCCTATCTGGTGCTCTCGGCGATCCGGGACTTCTTTCCGATTGGCGGCGCCCGGTCGACGGTGGCCGAGGCCAAGCGGGTTTATGACCAGTTTGGCGAGGGGCAGAAGATCCGCATGGTGGATGCCGACGATGGGCACGGCTATACGAAGCCCCGGCGCCTGGCGGCCTACGCCTGGTTTTCCCGGTGGCTGGCCAACCGCGAGGACGACGGCACGGAGCCCGCGATTGCGCTGCTGAGCGAGGAGGAGCTTTGGTGTACGCGCACCGGGCAGGTGCTTACTTCGCTGGGCGGCGAGAGCGTGCACAGTCTGAACCTAGCGCGGGCGCGGGCGCTGCGCCGGCCCGGTCTTTCCGCGGCCGGGGTGGTCGCCAAGGTGCGGGAGCTGACGCGGTACACGCCGAACCCGCGGCCGCCGGCCGTGGCGGCCTACGGGGTGCTGCCGCGCTCTGGCTACCGCGTGGAGAAGCTCACGTACGAGTCCGAACCGGGGATTCAGATCCCTGCGGTGTTGGCTATTCCGGAGAAGCCGAGGGCGGAAGCCCCGGCGGTGCTGTTGGCCAACTGCGCGGGGAAGTCGGCGTCGGGAGAGCGGGTGGACGCTTTGGCCCGGGCGGGTAGCATGGTGCTGGCGATCGACATACGCGGCTGCGGGGAGCTGACGATTCGGGGGCCGCGGGGCCCCAATCCCTGGTACGACGACTATCGGAACACGACGGCGGCGTTGCTGCTGGGCCGTACGATGGTGGGGCTGCGGGTGCTGGACATTACGGCGGGCATCGACCTGCTGAACGCCCGGACGGGTTTGGGCGTGAGCCAGGTGAAGGCGATGGGGATAGGGGCGGCGGCGGCGCCGATGTTGTTCGCGGCGGCGTTGGACCAGCGGATTGCGGAGGTGGAACTGGATGGTCTGCTGCAGTCGTATCAATCGGTGGTGGAGTCGCGGCTGCACCGTGGGGTTTATGAGCACGTACTGCCCGGGGTGCTGCAGCACGTGGAGATTGCCGATGTGGTGCGGGCGATCGCGCCCCGGGCGGTCGTGGTGAGGCGTTATGTGGATGCGCTGGGGCAGCCGGTGAAGCCGTAGGCGGGTGGCGGAAAAAGAGAGAGCCTCCCGTCCGGTGGGGCGGGAGGCTGAGAGTTGGAGGCGGGTTAGTTGCCGATTTGATCGAGGAGGATGCGGGTGAAGGCGTTGACGAAGGGGGTGCCGCGGTTCATGAGGTTTTCGCGGGTCATGTAGTCGAGTTCGATGTCGGGGCGGACGCCGATGTTTTCGATGTAGGGCGCGGTGGGGAGGTCGGTGGTGACGATGGGTTCGCGGCGGGTCATGAGGGATTGGGTCACCCGGGCAGTGACCTCCGAGTAGACGGTGCCATCGTAGGATACGACGTTGCCGCCCAGGCCCATGGTGCGGTAACCGACGATTTTGCCGCGGGCGTTGTCCTGCATCACGGCGGGAAAGAAGTCTCCCCCGGAGGCCGAGAAATCATCGACGAGTACGATCAGCGGCTTGCGATACGTGACCGGGGCCGGCAGGAGGATGAGGGACCCGGTGCTGTTGAGCGAGAGGGAGCCGGTGTTGCCGCCCTCGCGGTTCGCCTGCAGGAGATCGTTATAGTTGTTTTCGAGATGCTGGACGATCCAGGGCTCGGCGCCGAACTGGCGTGCGGAGGAGAGGGCCGCGGCGAAGCTCTGCACCCAGGAGTTGGTGGCGCGGATCTCGAACCCGGCGGTGCGGAAGGGGTTGGGAATCACCCGCTGGAGCAGGGCTTCGGCGAAGTTGAGTGACCCGCCGTTATTGCGCATGACATCGATGACGAGGCCACTCGTGTTTTCCTGGAGGAACGCCATTTCGCGTTCGAATAGTTGAAGGGCCAGCGCGGAGCTGGGGGGCAGGAAGTTCGGGATGCGGATCCAGCCGAGCGTCTTGCCTTCGGCGACGTAAGTCCCGCTGGCGAAAAAGTCCGGCCCGCCGGCCAAACGGAGACGGAATCCAGTGGGGAAGGCATAGATCGGCGAGACGCTGCCGAAATTGAGCACGCCTTCCGGGTCGCGCGGCAAACGGACATTCAGGAGCGGGGCGAGGGGCCGCATATAGGGGGGGAGGGTGTCGTCTTCGAGTTCCAACTGGCGCACGACCGGCTTGGCGGTGGAGCGGGCGGTGGGTCCGCGGCCGAGATCGGTGAAGGGGATGCCGGTTTTGGTCCAGGGGAGGGTGTATTTTTCGAGTTCGCCGGTGGCGGCGCGGCGCACTTCAACTTCGACCGTGTCGCCGAGTGCGGCGGCGGTAGGAATCAACGATTGCGGACGGATGGTGAGCAGGTTGGCGGCCTGGCGGCGGGTGGCGCGGGGGTTGCCCACCATCTGGTACTTGGAGAGACGGTCGAGTAACTGGCTTACCGGAACGCCGTCCATCGAGACCAACTCATCGCCAATGACGGCGGGGAAGCGGGAGGCGGGCTGCTGGGCGCGGCTGATGCTGTCGATCAGGACCTTACCGTCGTAGAGGTCGGTGGTGAAGCCGAGCGAGGCGCGGAAGGTTGCTAAAAGGGACAGGGACGAGTGGCCATCCTGAAGGCTGGCCACGTAGTCAATCAGAACATCGAGGAATTCGAGGTCGTCCTTGGTGGCCTCGACTTTGGCGAGCCATGGTTTTAAATCCATGGCGTCAAATTTAAGGGCCCTCACTTTCCAGTGATAGGGCCCGTAATTGGCGGCGAAGGTTTGCGCCAGAACCGTAAAGTCAAAGATCTTTTGCTCTTTAGTGAGGGCCGCGAACGTGGGGCAGAGGAGAAGAAAAAAGACGGCGAAAAATCGCTTCATTCGTAGACTGTAGCAGTCTATTTTCTACCCCGCACGCCGGAGGAGACGACTCCGTCCCAGGTCCAATCGGCCTGGGGGCCGTAATCTTTGGGCAGCTTATCCCAGCTTTCGCGGGCTAAGCCGTTGAGATCCCAATACATACGACCATCGCGGAAGGTCATTTCGGCGGTAATCATCTGCGTCCCATTCATGCGGGCGCCGTACACATCGACAAAGCCGAATTTACCTTGTTGAACGGAAAACACGGCGACGTCGGCCGGGGAACCGACGGAGAGATTGCCTAACTCGGGTCGTTTGATTTGCCGGGCGGGATGCCACGTGGAGGCGCGAATGACCTGTTCGAGCGACATGCCGATGTTCAGGAATTTCGACATGACGTTGGTCATATCCTTCATGCCGCCGATCATGGACGAGGCGTGCAGGTCGGTGGAGATCGAGTCGGGGATAAAGCCTTGTTTGATGGCGGGGACGGCGTGGCGGAAGACGAAGCTGCCGCCGCCGTGGCCGGCGTCGAACAGGACGCCGCGCTTGCGGCCTTCGAGGAGATAGGGGCGGACCTTGCCGTCTTTATCGAGCATGGGCACGGCGGCGAGGTAGGCGTGGGTGTACATGTCGCCGGGGCGAAGGCGCTTGGTGATCAGCTCTTCGTGGGGCCGGTCGAGGCGGAAGGCGCCGAAGTCGACCATGACGGGGATGTTGGCGCCGGTGCCGGCTTTGACGGCGTTATCGACGGCGGTCCATTCGGGACCGGCGTAGTGGGCGGTTTTGACGCCGACGACGATGTCAGGGTACTTTTTGGCGAGGGCGATGAGGGGCGCCGGATCCATGTCTTCCTGATTCTGCTCGACGGCTCCGCCCATACCGGCGCCAACGATGTTGACGAAGGAGAGGACGCGGGTTTTGGAGCGGTCGATGATGCGTTTCTTGAAGACTTCGAAGTTCTTGGCGCCGGCGGTGCCGGCGTCGACCATGGTGGTGACGCCGCTGCGGAAGGAGTGGGCGTCGGGCAGGACGCTGAGGCCGCCGTCGCGGTAGCTGGGGCCGTCGCCGTAGAAGACGTGGACGTGGAGATCGATGAAGCCGGGAGAGACGTAGAGGCCGGCGACGTCGATGACTTTTTTGGCGCGGGCCGGGTTGATGGAGGCTTCGACGGCGGCAATCTTTCCTCCGGCGATGGCAACGTCGCGCCGGGCATTGATGTTGTTCTTGGGGTCGATGACCGTGCCGTTTTTGAGCAGGAGGTCATAGGCGGGCTGCGCCGCGAGCGAAGCGGCCAAACAGAGTGGGAGCAGGAATCGCATCCCGCTATTCTACGCCCAGCGGCGCTGCTGGCTGGGCCAGGCGGAGGCGACGATTTGGTGGAGGGTGCTGTAGTCGGGGTTCCAGCCCAAACGGGTCCGCAGCTTGGAGGAGTCGGCGACGAGTTCGGCGGGGTCGCCGTCGCGGCGGGGTCCGAAGAGGTGGGGGACGGGGCGGCCGGTGACGCTTTCGACGGCGGCCATGACTTCGCGGACGGAGAAGCCGCGGCCGGTGCCGACGTTGAAGACTTCGCTCGGGCCGCCAGTCAGGAGGTGATCGATGGCGGCGATGTGGGCTTTGGCGAGGTCGTCGACGTGGATGTAGTCGCGGATGCAGGTGCCGTCGGGGGTGGGGTAGTCGGTGCCGAAGATGGTGACGGGCTGGCCGGTGACGACGGCCTTCATGAGGAGGGGAATGAGATGGGTTTCGGGGACGTGGCGTTCGCTTAGGCCGGCGGCTTCGTTGGCGCCGCAGGCGTTGAAGTAGCGGAGGCGGACGCTGCGGAGGCCGCGGCAGCGGTCGAGCCATTCGAGGGTGCGTTCGACGGTGGCTTTGGTTTCGCCGTAGGGGTTGACGGGGGCGATGGGGGCGGTTTCGGGGATGGGGGTGGAGAGCGGGTTGCCGTAGACGGCGGCGGTGGAGGAGAAGACGAGTTTTTTGACGCCGGCGGCGGCCATGGCGCTGAACAGGGAGAGGCTGCCGGCGACGTTGTTGGTGAAGTAGCGCTCGGGCTCCCGGGTGGATTCGCCGACGGCGATGAAGGCGGCGAAGTGGACGACGGCGTCGATTTGGAGGCGCTGGAGGAGGTGGGAGACCTGTTCGGTGTCGAACAGGGAGCAGATGTGGAGTTGGGGTTCGGGAACGGCGTCGCGAAAGCCGGTGGAGAGATCGTCGAGTACCGTGACGTTGTGGCCGCGCTGCGTCAGCTGGTAAACGGTATGCGAGCCGATGTAGCCCGCACCACCTGTAACTAGGATGTTAGACATGCGAAAGTTTTAGTATGGCAGACAACGCTAATGGCGCCGCGGCCTTCCTCGGCACGCTGAAGACGCTCGGGATTGACCGGATGTTTACCCTGGTGGGGGACCATTTGAACGAGGTGCTTTCGCAGTCGGAGGGCGCGGGGATCGAGGTGATCCATATGCGCCACGAGGCGGCGGTGGTGCATGCGGCGGATGCGTGGGCGCGCTGTACGCGGCGGCCGGCGCTGTCGCTGGTGACGGGGGGGCCGGGGCATACGAACTCGCTGACGGGGCTGATTACGGCCAACTCGAACGGGACGCCGCTGATTACGGTGAGCGGGGCGCCGGCGCAGATGATGCGTCATCGGGTGGTGTTTCAGGACCTGGACCAGGCGGCGATGGCGGCGCCGGCGGCGAAGTGGACGCATACGGTGACGTCGGCGGCGCAGATTCCGTTTGCGCTGGGGAAGGCTTATAGCGAGGCTTCGACGGGGCGGATGGGGGTGGCGCATCTGACGATTCCGGTGGACTGTTTTCGCGGGGCGGCGAACGGAGCGCCGCGGGTGCCGCAGGCGACGGTCGCGAGCGGGGCGCCGGACGTGGCGCCACTGTTGAAACTGCTCAAGGGGGCCAAGCGGCCGGTGGTGATTGGCGGGAGCGGCTTGTGGTGGGCCGATGCCGGGCTGGCGCTGCGGGAGTTTTTGGAACGCTCGCGGCTACCGTACTACGACGTAACGATGGCGCGGGGTTTGGCGCCGAGCCTGGGGTACGCGGACCCGTCGTTGAACCGGGCGTGCGTGGAGGTGTTCCGGCAGGCGGATGTGGTGTTGGTGCTGGGTAAGCGGATCGACTATCGGATTGCGCTGGGCGGGCCGCGGCTGTTTTCGCCGGAGGCGAAGTTTGCGCAGGTGGATATTCATGCGCCGGAGCTGGGGCTGAACCGGGAGTTGGCGGTGGGGCTGTGTGCCGATGTCCGGGCGGTATTGACGGCGCTGAACGGGAAGGTGGGCAAGTGGACGGCGCCGGGGTGGGTGCCGGCGTCGACGTGGACGGCGGATATGGATGCCTTGGCGGCGGCGCACGCCGGGGATAAGGTGATGCATCCGGCGTCGTTTTACGCCGAGCTACGGCGGACGCTGCCGGTGGATCCGCTGCTGTCGTGGGACGGGGGGGACTTTGTGCACTGGGGGCGGGTGATGCTGCCGGCGAACCATCCGGGCGGGTGGCTGCGGCTGGGGCCGATGGCGACGATTGGGGCGGCGCTGCCGAACGCGATTGCGCTGCAGATGCACCGGCCGAAGCAGCCGGTGATGATGGTGACGGGGGATGGTTCGTTTGGGTTTTATCTGGCGGAGTTGGACACGGCGGTGCGGTACAAGCTGCCGCTGGTGGTTGTTGTGGGCAACGACGGGGGGTGGGGCCTTGAGCGGGAGTTGCAGGGTGAGCTGTTGGGGTCGACGGTGGCGTGCGAGTTGCGGCGGACGCGGTATGACCAGATTGCGAAGGGGTTTGGGTGCGGGGGGGAGAACATTACGAAGCTGAGCCAGGTGGGTCCGGCGCTGGAGCGGGCGTTCCGGTCGCCGGTGCCTTATGTGCTGAATGTGAATGTGCAGGGGGCGCGGAGCCCGTTTACTCAGTGGCAGTTGGACGGACGCGGTAAATGATGGAGCCGGAGGTGCGGGCGATCTCTTCGTAGTGGCGGGCGAGCCAGGGGGCGAGGTCGGGGTATTGGGTGAGAGCGAGGCGGGGGTTATAGAGGCCGAGGCCGTCGATGAGGTAGTGGGGCCGGGAGAGGATCAACCGGCTCCGGTCGCCGGGGGTAGTGGCTACGGCGGAGGTGAGATGGCGGTCGGCGAGGACGCCGTTGAGGGGTTGGGAGTCGAGGTAGGGGGCGCCGGGGGGGCAGCCGCTGATGGCGTAGATATCGGGCCGGTAGCCCCAGACAAACAGGCTTTGGCATCCCGGGAGGTGCGCGGCGGCCGCGCGGCTGTCGCGCTCCATGGCGAGGTCCGTCCAGCCTTCGTGCCAGTAGTAGCGCGGGCCGAAGCGGCCGAGCGGGATGAGCAGCAGCAGGCTCACGGCCCAGGCGCAGCGGCGCGGCAGCAAAACGAAGCCACGGCTGGCCAACAGCACGACGATGGGCAGGAGGTGAAAATAGTATCGCGGGAAGAAGCGCAGCCCCGCCGCCACGGCAACGCAGGAAACGGCGAGCCAGAGGAGCCAGCGGCGCCGGCCGGGGCCCTGGCGGAGGAACCAGGCGGCGGGGACGACGGCAGCGGATTGGAAGCCGAGCCAGTTGGCGGTGCGCAGGAGGGCTTCGCGCCAGGGATGGGCGAGGAAGGTATCGCGGGAGTAGGCCGCGCCCCAGACCCATACCTGCTGCCAGTAGTCGCGGGCGACGGGCAGCAGGAGGAGTTGCGGGGCGAGGACGGCGGTGGCGAAGGCGGGGAGGGAGCGGTGGAGCCAGAAGGCGCAGAGGGCGGCGACGAGGGCGGCTTTGGTGTTGACGAGCAGGCCGGCGCCGCACCAGAGGCCGCTCATCCAGGGGCGCCCGCGCCAGGCGTAGTGGACGGCCATCAGGTGGGGGACGATGAGCAGCATGTCCGGCCCGAGGACGAGGGCGGCGCCGTGGGGGGCGAAGGTGAGAAAGAAGGCGAGCAGGGCGGCGGCGAGGGCGCCTTCGCGGCGGCCCCATTCGGAGCGGGCGAAGCGGTAGGCGGTGTAGCTCGCGAGGGCGATATAGAGCGCGCCGGCGAGGCGGAGCGGCCAGCCGGTTTGGGCGCCCCAGAGCAGGTAGAGATAGGCCGAGCCGGGTGGCTTATCGAACCAGAGATCGCGGTAGAGCCAGGCGCCCTGCCGGAGGGCGAGGGCGGCGGCGGCGGGATAGCCCTCTTCGACCCAGACGATGCCCGAGTGCCCGAGGCGCACGGCCAGCACCACTGCGAAAAGCAGCGGGAACAGGACGCGCGCGCGGGTCATTTGCGGTCGAGCAACCTTTCGAGGGTGGCGCGGAATTCGGCGCCGTAGAGGGGGTCGGCGAGGGCGAACTCGACGAAGGTTTCAAAGTAGCTGGGGAAGTTGCCGATGTCGTAGCGCTTGTCCTGCGGGGGGAGTTTGAGGGCGATGACGCGTTTGCCCTCTTCGCAGAGGTGCTGGATGGCGCTGGTGAGTTGGATTTCGCCGCGTTTGTCGGGTTTGACGCGGCGGATCATGTCGAAGATGATGGGGGAGAAGGCGTAGCGGCCGGCGACGGCCCAGCGGCTGGGGGCGGCGTCGCGGGAGGGTTTTTCGACGATGTTGCGGATGCGGGTCCAGTCTGCTTCTCCTTCGCCAGGGTCGATGATGCCGTAGTGGTGGACCTCTTCGGCGGGGACCTCTTCAACGGCGATGACGCAGGTGGCGCGGAGTTCGGCGAAGAGTTCGCCCATGCGGGAGACGCTGCGGGACTGGGCGTTGAGGCCGAGGATGGAGTCGCCGAGGGCGACGAGGAAGACGGACTCGCCGGCGAAGTTTTCGCCGCAGAGGATGGCGTCGCCGAGGCCGCGCTGGACGCGCTGGCGGGTGTAGTAGAACTTGGCGGCGAGCTCTTCGAACTTCAGTTCGTCGAGCAGATCCTGTTTGTTGCCTTCGGTGAGGACGCGGGTGAGTTCGGGGTCGGAGTCGAAGTGGTTTTCGATGGAGGTTTTGCTGCGGCCGGTGACGAAGCAGATGTTTTCGATGCCGTTGGCGACGAGCTCTTCGGCAACGTACTGCACGATGGGCTTGCGGGCGACCGGAAGCATCTCTTTGGGCTGGGACTTGGTGGCCGGCAGGAGCCGGGTGCCGTGGCCGGCTACGGGAACGATCGCGCTGCGGATCACTTACACAGGATACTGGACAGGTGGAGTTTCATGTTGATGACAGCGGGCGGGGGCAGCGCCTTGATCACTTTCTGCAGGGGAAGCTGCCGGAGTTCAGCCGGTCGCGTTTGCAGGAGTGGGTGAAGGCGGGGCGGGTGCGGGTGGACGGCGGGGCGGCGAAGGCGTCGCTGGTGCTGAAGGGGGGGGAGCGGATTGGGGTGGAGCCGATGGAGCGGCCGCCGCTGCGGGCCGAGGCGGAGGAGCTGCCGCTGGCGGTGCTGTACGAGGATGAGGACGTGGTGGTGGTGAACAAGGCCGCGGGGGTGGTGGTGCACGCCGGGGCGGGGCAGCATTCGGGGACGCTGGTGAATGCGCTGCTTTACCATTTCGGGCAGCTTTCGACGGCCGGGGGCGACGAGCGGCCGGGCATTGTGCACCGGCTGGATAAGGAGACGAGCGGGGTGCTGGTGGTGGCGCGGACGGACGCGGCGCACCGGGCGCTGAGCGAGCAGTTTGCCTCGCGCGAGGTGGAGAAAATTTATCTGGCGGTAGTGCAGGGGTTGCCGGCGGCGGCGAGCGGGCGGGTGGAGAAGCCGATTACGCGGGATCCGGTGCACCGGACGAAGATGACGTGCCGCCTCGGGACGGGGCGGCACGCGCTAACGGACTGGAAGGTGCTGGAGCGCTTCCGGCGGCACGCGCTGCTGGAGGTGAAGATCGGGACGGGGCGGACGCACCAGATCCGGGTGCACCTGTCGTCGCTGGGGCATCCGATTCTCGGGGACCGACTTTACGGGGCGCGGGCGACGGAGCTGCTGCCGGAGCGGTTTTTTCTGCACGCGGCGCGGCTGGGTTTCCGGCGGCCGAGTACGGGGGAGCGGGTGACGGTGGAAGCTCCTTTGCCGCCGGAGCTCGAAGCTATAATCGATTCAGGCAGTTTATGAACCGACGCACGTTTCTGAGTTCCCTGGCGGCTCTTCCGGCCGCGGCACAGCAGGCCGCGGATGAGCAGAGCCGCATTGTGCTGGATGTCGCCCGGGTGAACATGCTGTTCACCGTGACGGATAAGAAGGGGCGGTTCGTCACCAACCTGGCCAAGGAGGATTTCGAGATCCGCGAGGAGAAGAAGCCGCAGCAGATTCTCGAATTTGTGGCCGAATCGGACCTGCCGCTGCGTTTGGGCATTCTGGTGGACTCGTCGAACAGCGTGCGGGACCGTTTCAAGTTTCAACAAGAGGCGGCGGTGGAGTTTGTGAACTCCGTGGTGCGTCCGGAAGATAAAGCCGTGATTGTGAGCTATGATTCCGGCGCGGAGCTGGTGGCGGACCTGACGGGCAACACGGAGCAGCTGGCTAAGGCGATACGGGGCCTGCGGCCGGGGGGCGGGACGGCGCTGTACGAGGCGATTTATTTTGCGTGCCGGGATAAGCTGATGCAGGACCAGCCGCGACATAAGTTCCGGCGGGCGATGGTGGTGCTGGGCGACGGCGACGACAACGCGAGCCGCTACACGCGCGACCAGGCGCTGGAGATGGCGCAGAAGGCGGACGTGGTGGTGTACACGATTTCGACCAACAACAGCAAGCAGGAGAAAGACGGCGATAAGGTTTTGCGGTATTTTTCGAGCGAGACGGGTGGGATGGCGTTTTTCCCGTTTCAGGCGCGGGAGTTGGCGCAGTCGTTTGAGAATATTTCGAACGAACTGCGGCACCAGTACAACGTGCTGTACCGGCCGGAGCCGCTGAAGGCGGATGGCTTGTTTCATCAAGTGGATGTGCGGGTGAAGACGCGGAAGGATCTGATTGTGCGGGCCCGGAAGGGTTATTACGCGCCGCGGGGGTGAAGTAGGGCTTCGAGTTGGCGGCGACGTCCGCGATAGGCGTGTGAGGAGCCTCTCTTTCTGAGGAACTCGCGCACAACGGACGCGCTTCGGCCTGTGCGCTTTTGAGGAAAGCGCGGCAAGGGCTTGCTGCGGCCTGGGCGCGTTTGTTCGTTGGAACGGAGATCCGTGGCGCACTCCCCGGCGACGGGGCGGATCAGTCTATGGGGCGCGATTCGTCACTCATCGCGTTTCTGGTGAGGAACGAAGTGGCGCTACAGGACCGGCGGAAGGAAAGCGATGCCGGAGTTCTTAGTTGACGCCGGCGTCCGTGAAAAACGCCCAGTGGGCATCGCGGATCGCATCGTCCTGCGCACTCATCACCGGGTTGTGATGAGCGAGGCAGGATACAGAAAAACTGGAATAATATGTCGGGAGCATCGCGGGCTGCTGCAATCATACACGAATTAGGCCACTTATTTAATATGGTAACCGGACTCGGGTCGTCTCTAATCGTCTACGATGTGGATCTCCCGACTGGCGATGGCTCCGACATTGATCAAGAATGGAATAGAGAGTACATTTTAAAGAAATGTGGATTGTAAGGCAGGCTTTCTTCACGGCGCTACTGCTATCTGGCTTTGCGTGCCTACTCTGCGCTCAAGGCCAGGGTGAGGCCTTGACGATTTGCGTGGTTATTGAGAAAAGGCATTCCCTCGAGGGGTTAAGATTACTTGTGGAGGGAATTGACGGTGGTAATGGCGTTCTTCGAGGTAAATGCCAGGAACCAGTTTCAATCAACGGATTCCCTTATCCCCGTGCCGTTTGGGTTGTTGATGCCTCCCCGGCTGAGAGTGCGGAGGTTCTAAGATCCTGCCCAACCTGTGTATCGCTCAGGGACTATATTCATCTTACCTCTGGCTTTAGACGACATAAGGGGTTCCGTGCTTCTGTTCGTGTCGTCGGATATATTCGAACTATGGAGAGGCGTTCCGCCTCCGAGGTTGGAATGCCGACCCGTCTGGCCGGATTCGGCAAACTTGGGCTATTTCCAGTAGAGTTGGTCGTTCTCGGCGTGCAGAAATGGGAGCGACTTTCGAAAGAGAATTGATCATCTCCATCTCCGTCCGACGTTCCTTACTGGCCCGAAGAGCGGGTCGCCCGGACGCAACACCCGCTCGACACCCGTGCTCGCCTTCCCCGGCGAAAATAAAATCGTTCTCGTTTCTGGAGCGCAATACGAGATATTCAAAAATGCGGCGAAACGGAATGCGGTGATCCCGGCGTTGAAGCCAACAACCGGCGACTCGGTTGCAGAAACTGTAGCGATCCGAATCGCGACCGATCAGCCCTATAGTTTCGCACAGCAGTCTACAGAATCTCGATTTCTGTCCGATTGTCCGCCAGACGCTGGACCCTGAATAGGAAGTATCGCCAGCAGGGTAGCTCGCGGCAGCGATGGACCCCATCTCCTGGGGCCGGCATGGTGTAGGAGCCGCCAGCCGGTATCTTGAAGTCTTTACGCTCAACGACCTGATTGACCGTCTGCAGAAACGATATTGATAACCGCCAAGTAGCAGCGGCCTTCACCGGATTTCCGTCCCCGCCGATCACCAGCATCGTCAAATTCGGCATCCTCGGCGCCGAATCAATATAGACATAAGCACCTGGGGAAATTACCTGGTTGTCGGACTTGACGAGAATTCGCGCATCGGTTGTCGCTGCCCATACCTGCACCGGTTGACCGAAGGCCTTACGTATCGAAGATAACGAGATGAACCGGGACAGGTTGTCCTGGCGGCTGATTCGGAAAGGTTACGAAGTGCTCATGGCGGTCGGCGGCGAGCCGGCCGTTTCCTTGGCGGTGGCTGAGATCCCCGATCTGATCCTCATGGACATGAGCCTGCCGAAACTGCGTGGCTCGGAAGCGACTCGAATTCTGAGAAACGACGAACGAACTCGAGGTCTTCCGATCCTTGCGCTTACGGCTCACGCCTTGGACAGCGATCGCGACGCGGCACTGGCGTGCGGTTGCGATGACTTCGACACGAAACCGATTGACTTGCCTCGCCTATTGGAAAAGATAGAGGCTCAACTTGCGCGCCGACGGGGCAGCCAATCCTGAACGGGCGCTCACCTGAACGGGCGCGCAAGATTCCGGCGCGGATGGCTGCCGATGGTGATGCCCTGCGACCCACAAGAACCGAGGCTACCGAAGCCGCTCGAACGTTTCCAGATCGATTCTCAGTTGTCCCAGGATGCGAAAGAACAACGGCGGGCCAATCGTGCGGCCGCCATGGATCGGAATCGTGGTAGCTCTGCCGTCCTGGTGGCGCCACCGCTCGTGACTGCCGGTCTGGCGTGCTCTCTCGACCCCAAGTCTTGCGGCAAGGCGCTGGAACTCGGCGGCGCGGGCACTAGGCATGTACGATTTCGGTGGAGTCGCGCGGCAGCGTTCTTCCGGTCGTACGATGTTCCTCTTCGATCAACTCAAACACCTTGGCGAGTTCTCTGATGGCTTCTTCGGCCGTAGGCATCAGCGCGTGGCAACCGGCAATGGCAGGAATCTCAGCCACCCAACCATCAGGCCGGTTCCGATAGATCACCAGCTTGTAGTCGTCAAAGCTCATGAACCCATGGTAGTTCGGCCCATCGCAAGAGCCAAACTCGCGGGAAACGGGGTAGTTTTGACCGATTCCGTCCGGATCGCCGGCGATTCGGACATTGACCGGAACTTGCATTCTGGGAATTCACACTAGTGGTTTCTCTACCTGGCTCATCGAGGAAAGCTCAGGTAGGCCCGAAGCATTGCACGGAAAGTCGCGTTCAGAACGGGTACGGCACAATTCCGGTTGAGTTGGGCGAACGCTTGCGGCGAAATGAGCCTCAATTCGGCAACCCAACTTTTCATTTTCCTTTCTTCATTCTCTCCAAATGGGCCTTTTTCGCACTACGGGCATCCGTCCGACGCACCTCATACAGCGCAGCATCTGGAATGTACTGTTTGGCCACGGCATCTAAAGCCGGATCTTCAAACCAAAAGAGAGCGTATGCCACAAAGCGGGCTTCATCAGCGGGAAGGCGCTTGCAAGCGGCTTCTATCTGGGGTGCTGCCATACGATCACCCATGCGCGCCAAAACGCCAGCGCTGTGTTGGACGAGCATGTAATTTGAGGACAATAGCGCCTGCCGGAGAAGGGGTATATTCCGCGAATCCCAAAGTCCGACGAAAATCGCAAAATCCTTTGGCTGCACGAAGAAGATTTCGTTCATGATCTCGCCCATCTGCTGCTGAGTATCCATTCGATTCGCCTTGCACCAGTCGAGAAACTCCTGGCTTAGCTTGTCTCTTTGCCTACGTCCCTGTTCATCATAGGCTTCGGGATAAGGAACCTTGCTTTCGACCGCTTTGCGGACGAAGGCGGCCAGATATTCCCAGTACTTCGCCTCCGGGCTGCCGCGCTTCACCAGCGCCGATGCGAGGGCCTGTTTGGCATCCTTGGCGCTCGCAAGTTCAAAACTATCCGCCAAGGCAACGCTGGCCTCCCCTCCGGCTTCCTCCCCGAGCTTGGCTATGAGTTTGAGGTCGTTGGGATTCTGGCGCAGGTCAGCCGCCAGTTCTCGAACCGTTCGGCCCTTTGCCACCTGGGACCAGGCACAGCAAACTGGCAGCAATAAAAGCAACAGCAAGGCACGGCGTCTCATGGGATAAACCTCGAAGAGGAGCTTAGGCTAATAAACGGTTCAAGGACGCTCTGAGGCCGCACTGCAATTCTAGTGTCGTCCTCGAAGAAATAGTATGTAGGGAATACCTGCGCTGTCAAGGGTATGCGCAGGTTACCCGACGAATCGAACTGAATCACTGACCAAGTCCATGGAGTTGTATTGCCAGGAACACCATAGGTTAAGTTGGACGTTCTGTCGTTCAAATACGTGTCCCCAGCCTGCCCTGTCGCCCCGACCCGCGACTGATTGATGTGGTAGACGAAGTCTCCGGCGGCACTTATTCCCGTGATTCCATTGAGCCGATCGAGTTCTGGTGCCTGGACCGATAGCGCTATTGGTTGTGCCAGTTGTGCCACGCGGGACAAGCAGGGATTTGGAGTGTATCCGGCATCTGCCCGGTCTTGCAGTTTTGAGATATTTGGTTGGATTCTGCCGCCTCTCACCACGAAAAAAGCCTGAAACCGATTGTACGCTCGGTGAGCGAATTTCCCTTGGCCACCCACATCAAACGCGGCTTCAATTACCCACCGCGTGATGTTGGAGCCGGGATCGGAGTTGCCGGAATTCTTAACCAGAAAAGCGTTTGCGTAACGTCTATCCACGTCCGCCGTAACGTGAAAGATCGGGTCGAATCCTGGGGGTGGTGTCGGCAAGCCGCCGTTCTTTCCGGCGTCACCCCACGCCAACAAAGTCGCCAGGCATCTCGAAAGGGTATTCAGGTCGTCCACCAGCTTTGGGTTCGCACCAGTCGGCAGCGTAATCGCATCGGGATTGATCCAGCCAAACACCGTGATATCCTTTGTCAAGACTAAGTCGATACTGTCTTCTCCGTAGAGTCCACAATCCAATCGATATGCCACTTTTAAGGTGGCCTTCCCCGGAGCATTCACGTTGACTCTCACGCTCGATAGACCTCGACCCTGGCTCAATCCAGCCACCGAAAACGCGGCGGGATTGCTGGAAGTCCAGGTGTAAGTGCCACCAGGAGACTGGACAACACTGTTCAGTACCAAAGACGAGTACCCTGAAAAGGTGTTCGAGACGGAAAGGCCAGACGATTGAAGATCGATTTTCGCCGAAGTACAACTCGGAGCCGCGGCCCTAATCTGCAGGGGAATCGATCGGCTGAAAGTCACCGCTGCCGGACCGGTGCCTACCTGCTGGGCGTTGATGAACACGGCGCTCCACCCCGCCGGAGTCGTGTTCGGAGCGGACATCGCCACGTAGATCCTCTGCACCTCACTCGGATAGAGGATCGTGCTGCCACAGGCTGCCTCTCGCGGCACATCCGGACTCGGAGGTCTCGCCCCGCCACTTGGATCGGTGCACCGAATGCTCACCCCCGCCCCAGCGTTCAAGTTTCCTATCACATTGCATCCAAAACATAAGCCGGTAAAGAAATACCATTGGTTGTCATTGTAGATAAACAGATCCTCCGGCACATCCGGATCCCCATCGAAGGGTGTCGTCGGATTCACCGTTCGAATCGGCTGACCGCCCGACCTGCTTTTCATGGTAGCCCCGGTCGCCACATAAAAGTCTCCATTGCTGGAACTGAAATTGGCCAAAAGCTGGGGACTCAGCCGCACCTTCATCGCAATCTCGTACCCGTCCACGGTCGGCGTCAACGTCGTACCCGCCGCTACCGTACAGATCGACGGATCCCCCGCCCCCTGCTCGAAACTTCCTCCAGCCCCGGCGACCTCCAACTGACGCGACGGCCACCAATACATCTGGCACGCATTCTGGTAGTTATCCACCTGCCCGGATAGGTTGATCTGCCCCCGGTCCAGATCATCCGGAAACGGCGTGCGGTATCTCATCACAAGCTGCTGCACCGCCCCACCCCCCAACTGCAGCCCCGACGTCATCACGTTGCCCCCGCTCGGCGCCTGCATCCACGTACCCACCGCCTGCCAACCGGAAAGCGAAATATCTCCCGGCGCCCGCAGCGCCCCGTAGATCGTCTTCCCGCCTCGCCAGTTGGCGTTGAACTGCACTTTGAGAGACAGATACACGGTCCGGCCAGCCATCGTCGCCCGCGTGCCGTCCCCGGGCGTCCCTCGCCAAACCGTACATTGGCTGTTCGAGACAGAGTCCCAGGGATTCGGGCCGAGCA
>JAINDL010000164.1 GCA_019931245.1 Bryobacteraceae bacterium CoA2 C42 | reverse complement strand
TGCCAGGTGTAGCCCTTGCCGGGGTTGTGATATTCGCCGTTGGGCCCGATGGGGGTGACTTCGACGGGCAGGAGGATGGTGCCGTCGGGCAGGGTGAGGGGCGTGGAGGAGTTGTCGCCGAGGGTGGCCGAGTTCTTGCCGGGTTTGACGAGGCCGGGGAGGTCGATGCGATGGGATTTACCGGCGTAGGTGTAGAAGAGCTCCCAGCGGCGCATGCCTTCAAGCGGGTCGTCGGTGGGCAGGACGCCCTGCATGAAGAATTCGAGATAGCGGCCGGAGGCGGGGTCGACATAGCCGCAGCGGAGGTGCTTGCGGTACATGCCTTCGGGGCGTTTTTCGCCGGTGACGATGGTCTCGGGTGGGGACCAGGTGACGCCGTGGTCAGTGGAGTGGCGGCGGTAGGCGATATCGATGGTGTCGGACTTGCTCCAGCGCTGTTCAATGGAGTCCATGCGGCCGCCGGTGCGCTCGGTGTAGAAGGCGTAGGCCATGACGGCGGTTCCCTTCCCCGGGCTCGGCAGGAAGACGGTGCGGCGCTGCGCGAAGGCCAGGGCAGGGAGCGACAGAAACAGGCGGCGGTGCATGCCGACTATTATTCCTGATTTGCGGGGTGTTCCTGATTTACGGGGTGAAATGGGCCGCTATATACTTGGGTTATGAATCGCCGCGAGATTTTACAGGTGGGCAGTATCGCGCCTCTGGCCGGCGCCGGAGCGCTGGCGCAGATCTCGACCGCGCCGGAGTGGAAGCCGGAGCTGTTCGACGCGCACGCCAACGAAACCGTGGTGGTGCTGACGGAGCTGATTATTCCGGCGACCGATACGCCGGGGGCGAAGGCGGCGCTCGTGAACCGCTGGCTCGACCGCTTGCTGGCCGCCGGGCCGGTGGCGCAGCGCGATGCGTTCTTGGATGGATTGCACTGGCTGGACGGCCAGGCGATGAGTCTGCACGGGGCGCCGTTTGTGAAATTGACCGAGGCGCAGCAGGTGGCGATTCTCAAGTCGCTCGATGTCGCCGGCGAGGGGCCGGGGCCGCGGTTCTTCCGGCTGGTGAAGGGCTGGACGTCGCGGATCTACTACCAGACCGACATTGGGATGCGGGAGTTGAATAAGGGTGGGCGGGTGCCCTCGCCGCAGAACATGGGCTGCCAGCACGGCAAACACGCTTAATTCGACGTGCGGAACTACCCGGAGAGCGTCGAGTTCCTGTATGGACTCGGCAATGAGATGAAGTCTGCCAAGCTGGGCCTGGAACTGGTTGGCGAGTTGTGGCGGGCGATGGGTTTTCACGGGACGCAACCTCCCGTAATCCACGTGGCCGGGACGAATGGCAAGGGATCGACCTGCGCCATGATCGAGGCCGCGCTGCGGGCGGCGGGGGTGCGGACGGGGCTTTACACATCGCCGCATCTGATCCACCCGACCGAGCGGATTCAGATCAACGGCCGGGCGATTCCGCCGGAGCAGTTTGCGCAGGCTTTTGACACGGTGCACCGGACGGCGCAGCGGCTGATTGCTGATGGCACGATTGCGCATCACCCGTCCTACTTTGAAACCGTGACGCTGATGGCGTTTGAAGTGTTTGTGGACCAGAACGTGGACCGCGCGGTGGTGGAGGTAGGCCTGGGCGGACGGTTGGACGCGACCAACGTGGTGAAGCCGGAGCTGTGCGTGATCACGCCGGTGGATTTCGACCACGAGGAGTGGCTCGGCAAGACCATTGAGTCGATTGCATTTGAGAAGGCGGGGATTTTGAAGCCGGGGGTGCCGGCGGTGATTGCGGCGCAGCGTCCGGCGGCGCTGGCCGTGATTGAGGCGCGGGCGCGGGAGGTGGGCGCGCCGCTCTACCATGCGGCGGAGGTGACCGGCCCGGTGCCGTGTTCGCTCGAGGGCGAGCATCAGGTGGAGAACGCGAAGACGGCAGCGCGGGCGCTGCAGCTATTGGGCGTGCCGCTCGATGGCATGGCGCGGGCCGTGTGGCCGGGGCGGCTGGAAACGGTCAGCCGCGATCCGCTGATTCTCCTCGATGGCGCGCACAACCCGGCCGGGGCGAAGGCGCTGGCGCGTTACCTGGAGCAGCGATTTGCCGGCAGGCGCGTGACCATGATCTTTGGGGCGATGCGCGATAAGGCCTTTGACGAGATCTCGTCGATTCTGTTTCCCCTGGCCGATGAGCTGATTTGCACGGCGCCGGGGCAGGCGCGGGCGCTGCGGCCGGAGGCGATGCTGGAGCTGGCGCCGCATCCGAACGCACGCACGGCGGCGACGGTGGCCGAAGCGCTGGCGATGCCGCGGCAGGGCGATGTGCTGATCATTACCGGCTCACTGTACCTGGTGGGGGAGGCGCGGGCTCTTTTGGTTTCCTGACATGTCTTTTGCCCTTCTCCGTACGATTCTGTTTACCGACCCGCTCATCGTCGTCGCGACGGTGGTGATGGGGATCATCAGTTACTGTCTGATTCCGTTCGACAAGGACGGGACCAAGCAGATCGCCTGCGCCAAGCTGTGGGGCTGGATGCTGACGAAGATCATGGGGATGGACATGGTGGTGGAGGGTCTCGAGAACCTGGACCCGAAGGCGCATTACATTTTCGCGGGGAACCATCGCAGCTACTCCGATACGCCGGCGCTGCTCTATGCCCTGCCTTACAACTTCCGCTTCATGGCCAAGAGCGAGCTGTTTTCGATTCCTTTCATGGGGACGCATCTGCGGACGGCGGGGCACATTTCGGTGTCGCTCGATAATCCGCGGGAGGCGGTGCGAAGCCTGACGCGGGCGGGGACGACGATCCGGGAGAAGCGGCTTTCGATTCTGATCTTTCCCGAGGGCGGACGGACGGAGGGCGAGCTCGAACCGTTCAAGGAAGGGGCGGCGATTCTGGGGATCAAGAGCGGGACGCCGATTGTGCCGTTCGGACTGATCGGGACGCGGGACGTGATGCCGATGCACGGGGTGGCGATTCGCGGGGGGACGGTGGTGGTGCGGATCGGCAAGCCGATTCCGACTGAGGGGCTGGGCAACCGGGACAAGGGTCCGTTGACCGAGCAGCTACGGAACGAGGTGGCGGCATTGCTCGGGGTTGCGCCCTAGGCCTATACTGCAAGGAATGAAAAAGGCTCTCCTGCTGGTGATACCGGTGGCGCTGCTGGCGCAGCCGGAGTTCCCGCTTCCGGATAAGAATGCGGTGATCTCCTTTGAGGACTACAACCCGAAGTCGGGCTTGAAGGTTGACGAACACATCGTGAAGCGGGCCAAATACCCGTTTATCGACGTGCACAACCATCAGCGCGGGGAGATGAACAAGGCGGCGCTCGACAAGCTGGTGAGCGACATGGACGGGCTGAACCTGCGGGTGATGGTGAACCTGTCGGGGAGCTATGGCGACCGGCTGAAGAAGACGGTGGACAACATGAAGGGCAACTACCCGAAGCGCTTCGTGGTGTTTGCCAACCTGAACTTCGAGGACATGGAGGCGCCGGACTACCCGGACACGGTGGCCCGGCAACTGGAGCAGGACATTAAGAACGGGGCGCAGGGCTTGAAGTTCTTCAAGAACTTCGGCATGGACCTGCGGATCAAGAGCGGGGAGCGGATCAAGATTGACGATCCGCGGTTTGATAAGGCCTTTGAGGTTTGCGCCAAGTACAAAGTTCCGGTGCTGATCCATACGGCCGAGCCGCGGCAGTTCTTTCAGCCCTGGGACAAGGACAACGAACGGTGGCTTGAGCTGAAGCAGTTTCCGAGCCGCTACCGTCCGCCGGACAAGTATCCGACGTGGGAGACGCTGATGGGCGAGCTGTATACGCGCATCGGGCGGCATCCGAAGACCACCTTTATCAACGCGCACCTGGGATGGCTGGGCGGCGACCTGGGGGAGTTGGGGCGGAAGATGGACCAGTACCCGAACATGCTGACCGAGGTGGGGGCGGTGCTGGCGGAGTTGGGCCGGCAGCCGCGGACGGCGCGGGCGTGGTTTGTGAAGTATCAGGACCGGGTGCTATTCGGTAAGGACATCTGGGAGACGAGCGAGTACTTTACCTACTTCCGGGTGTTTGAGACGGCGGACGAGTACTTTGACTACTACCGGAAGCGGCATGCGTTCTGGAAGATGTACGGGATGGATCTGCCGGATGAGGTGCTGAAGAAGCTGTACTACAAGAACGCGCTGCGGATCATTCCGGGGATCGACGCGGCGCAGTTTCCGCGGTGATGCGGATCGATAAATGGTTATGGGCGGCCCGGTTCTTCAAGACCCGGGCTTTGGCCATTAAGGCTTGTGACCTGGGCCGGGTGGAATGGAACGGGCAGACGGCGAAGCCGGCGCGGGAGATCCGCGTGGGGGACCGGCTGCGCATCAAGACCGAGGCGGGCGAGTATGAGGTGGAGGTGCTGGGCTTGAGCGAGATGCGGGGCCCGGCGGCGGTGGCGCAGACGCTGTACAGCGAATCGGCCGAGAGCCGGGAGCGGCGGCGGCTGGCGATTGAGGCGCGGAAGGCGATGCCGTTTTATCCGGAGGGCAAGCCGTCGAAGAAAGACCGGCGGAAGATTATCCGGTTTCAGGGCCGGGATTAGAAGCGGAGCCAGGTGCCGAGAGGGGGTTGTTGCTCGACGCCGGGGCGGGAGAAGTCGCAGACGCCGGTGGGAAAGATTTGGGCGAGGCGTTCGCGCTCGGCGGGAGCGAAGGGGACCTGGTAATCGGCCGGGTCGAGGGGCTTGAGGCGGCACTGGATGACGTCGTTGGTGACGGGTCCGCCGGCGGCCATGCGGGGCGAGGGGGAGGTGGGATAGAACTCGTTGCAGCGGCCACCGGAGAAGGTTTGGGTTTCGATGATGCGTTCGCCGGCGGGGGAGACGCAGGCGTCGACGAGGTCGGCGGGCCGGCGGCCGGTGGTGAGCCATTCGTCCATTTTGGCGATGGCGAAGGAGGCCTGGTTGTGGGCGGCGTCACTTAGGAGGATGACGTGGTTGGCGAGAGAGCCGTTGGCGCGGCGGAGGCGTTCGCGGAAGGCGTAGGAGTGGTACTTGAGATGGACGTCGCCTTTGGGGGAGCCGTCCTGGTAGACGCGGACGTCGATGATGGGGAGGTTCGCGAGGCCGAGGCCGCCGTGGGTGATGCGGCCGGTTTGGTAGGCGGCGCGGACGGCGGCGGGGTCGGCGACGGTGCGGGTGGGGACGAGGTTGCCGTCGTTGTCGTAGCCGCCGATGCGTTCGTTGAGGTCGAGGAACTGGGCGGGGGAGATGACGCCCGCGTTGAGGGCGGCGAGGCCGTACTGGACGCCGGTGTTGTCGAGGGCGCGGCGGGCGAAGCCGGTGAGGGGGTCGCGGCCGTAGACGTTGACGTTGTGGTCGAAGATGTCGCAGCGGGCGCCGGCGCGGTGGAGGACGGGGTGATAGCGGAGTTCGGCGGGGAGCTGCGGCGGGCAGAAGGTTTGGGGATGGATGCGGCCGGCGCCGGGGGCGGGGCCCGAGATGTTAGCGAGGTTGACGGGGCCGGCGATGGCGGTTTTCTGGGCGTCGGTGAGGGAGGAGCGGGCGAAGTAGGCATCGAGGAGCTGGGCGTCGGTGAGGAACTGGGTGGTGGCGAGGACTTCGGGGAAGGTGGCGCTGGGGATGATGCCGTCGAGGAGGCCGGGGTAGTTGGCGGCGATCTGGATCTGCTGGTAGGCGCCGCCGGAGCCGCCGCGGCCGAAGGTGAAGCGGGGCGGGCCGTACGATTCGATGAAGCGTTCCTTGACCATCATCATGGTTTCGGCGGCGGTGACGTCCTGGCAGTTGTTGCCGAAGACGTTGAGGGTGGCGGCGGCTTCGGCGTAGCCGCGGCCGACGATGTCGTCGCTGACGGGGAGCGGGAGGGCGCCGCCCTGGCGATACCAGCCGCCGGTGCAGCCGCCGCCGAAGGAGTAGAGGAGGCGCTGGTTCCAGGCCGGGGGCGGGGCGAAGGGGGTGGGGGCGGGATCGGCGGTGGGGTCGTGGAGGATGGCGGTTTGGTAGATGGCGCGGTTGCGGGTGCCGGTTTCGAGGCGGACGATGTAGGGGACGGTACGGCCGAGGGTGGTGGTGGTGCGGGCGACGTCGGCGGGGAGAGTAGAGAGAGAAGGCAGGGGTTTGAGGGGGCCGTGGGGGGTGGGGCGGTAGAGGTAGGTGACGACGGTGCGGGTGGTGCAATCGGTGTCGAGGGGCGGGCCGAGGAGGTCGCCGCCGGGGAGGGCGAAGGAGGCGGATTCGCAGACGAAGGGCTGTTGGTGGGGGCCGGAGAAGACGGGGCCGGCGGCGGGGAAGTTGGTGAGGGGGAGCTGTTGGCCACCGGCGGTGAGGAGGTTCGCGCCGGGGCGGAGGCCGGTGACGAGGCCGAGGAGGGCGGCGCCGGCGGGGCGGAAGGAGCTGGTGATATCGCGGCCGTTGAGCTGGACGGTGAGGGGGCGGGAGTCGGCGGGTTCGATGCGGACGAGGACGTCGCCGCCGGTGACGCGGTCGGGGGCAGCGGAGAGGGTGAGGATTTGGAGGGCTAGAGCGAGAGGGGGCATGGGCGGTATAGAGTAGGGGCTATGAATCGAGAGTATACGCGAAGAGGGGTGATGGGATGGCTGGGGGCGGCGGGGTTGGCGGCGCAGACGCCGCGGGACTGGACGGGGCAGCAGCCGATCCAGTATCCGGACCCGGACGTGGAGGCGCTGGACCCGCGGTTCCGGAAGTACATGGTGGGGAACACGAGCATCCGGCGGCTGCACCTTGGGACGTCGTGGGCCGAGGGGCCGGCGTGGAACGGGGTGGGCAAGTATCTGGTGTGGAGCGATATTCCGGGCAACGTGCAACTGCGGTGGATTGAGGACGACCGGCGGGTGACGGTGTTCCGGAATCCGGCGGGGTTCAGCAACGGGAACACGTTTGATTATGAGGGGCGGCAGCTATCGGCCGAGCACGGGGGGCGGCGGGTGGTGCGGTATGAGTACAACGGGACGGTGAGCGTGCTGGCGGAGCGGTTTGAGGGCAAGCGGCTGAACTCGCCGAATGATCTGGTGGTGCATCCGGACGGGAGCATTTGGTTTACGGATCCGCCGTACGGGATCAGTGGGGACTACGAGGGGTTCAAGGCGGCCAAGGAGTTGAAGGAGGCGGTGTACCGGGTGGACGGGAAGACAGGGCAGGTGAGCAAGGTGACGGACGAGGTGAGCGCGCCGAACGGGATCTGTTTTTCGCCGGACTATAAGAAGCTGTATGTGGCGGATACGGGGGCGGGCGGGCGCGACCTGAAGGTTTGGACGGTGAACGGGGCGGGGTTGACGGGGGGGAAGCGGCTGGCGTTGTTGGATAACCCGGTGACGAAGGGGCCTTCGGCGGCGGACGGGATCCGGTGTGACGTGGACGGGAATATCTGGGGCGGGGCGCGGCCGGGGGTGCAGGTGGTGACGCCGGAGGGGGAGCGGATTGGGCTGATTAAGCTGCCGGAGAGCTGCGCGAATGTGTGTTTTGGGGGGGCGCGGCGGAACCGGTTGTTTATGACGGCGAGCCAGTCGTTGTATGCGTTGTATGTGAACACGACGGGAGCGCATATTTGTTAGGGGCGGGGGGATAGACTGAGAGTATGGTGGTCGCGACGGGTTACATTGATCAGGCGAAGCTGGCGAGTGAGGTAGAGAAGGCGGCGAGGCGGCTGGGCCCGGAGGTGGTTCGGTTGAAGCACCGGCTGGGCCCGGATACGAACGGGGATCCGTCGATTGACTTTCGGATTGTGCTGGCGGACGATGTGGTTCAACAGGCGATCCATGAGGACACGTTGGCGGAGGTGACCGGCAGGATCACGGGAACGCTTTTTGAGGAGCTGCACCCCTATGAGAATTGGGGGTTGGTGCCTTATTTCGCCTTTCGGAGCTTTTCGGAGGAGCCGACGCCTGGGGAGTGGGCCTGACGGGGCATGACGTTCCACGAGGAACTCCTAGCGCAGGCCGGGGAACTGGTGAATAAGAGCCATCCGGGCGCTACGCAGGCCGACCTGCGGCGGGCCGTTTCCGCAGCTTACTATGCCCTTTTTCATCTGCTGGTCAGCGAGGCAACGCTCAACTGGAAGCGCCACAGCTCGCGAGATGCCTTTGGACGCATGTTCGACCATGGGCTGATGCGAAAAGCCTCTCAGCGGATGGCTGACTCTAACCGGTCTCCTATGGCTGGAGAGGATCCGGAAGTCGTGCGGAAACTGAGGAAGGTAGCGCAAGGGTTTGTGCAATTGCAGCAGAAACGCCACCTCGCGGACTATGACAACGGGACCCGCTGGACCCCATTCGAGGCGCTGCAGGAGGTATCGATAGCGCGGGAGGCGTTTGCGGTTTGGGCGACGATTCGGAGCGAGGACCTGGCGCAGGAGTATCTGGTGTCGCTGCTGATCCGGCCGCGGGAATGACAGACTTCGAGTGAACCGGTGGGCGGGTGAAGCGGTTGGATGGGCGGCGAGGCTCATTTTGCGAAACGAAGCCAGACGGGTAGGACAGGGATGGGCGAGTGTCTACTGGGATAGAGATGCGAAAGCCCCCTTCCACGATAACGGGGGCGTCGAGGGCTTCGGGCTCCCGCTGGCTTCATGTTGTTGAAAAGACGGGCGATATAGTTTTGTAGGGCTGGTGAAGGGCCTCGGGGCGGGGTGGGGGATCAGGGGATGGTGAAGCGGTGGAAGGGTTCGAGGGAGTCGATCTCTGCTTCGGGGCGGTCCATTTTCCAGCGGTACATGCGGCCTTCGATTTTGCCGGGGGTGAAGTCGAGGAGGGTGAAGCCGTTGTGTTCGTCGGGGGCGAGGGAGGTTTGGAGATCGAGGCCGGTGGCGGGGAGGGGTGGGGTGCCGCGGGCGGCGGAGGGCCAGCCGAGGGGGCCGGTGGAGAGGGGGCCGGTGAGGATGGAGTGGACGGGGTTGGAGCGGAGGTCGTGGGGGCCGTTGCGGGTGATGGCGGCGTGGGCGAGGGCGTGGAGGTCGCCGGAGAGGAAGACGGCAGGGCGGTTCATGCGGGAGGCGGCGAGGAGGAGACGGTCGTGCTGGGAGCGCCAGCCGGGCTGCCAGAAGTATTTGGCGCGGTCGACGCCGAGGCGGCCCTGGTCATCGAGGACATCGGGGTACCATTCGCCCCATTTGCCGGCGGTCCAGGCGATGGGCATGGAGGGGACGTTGACGACGTGGCGGGCCGGGGAGAGGGCCATGCGGCGGGTGAGCCAGTTTTCGACGTTTTCGGGGACGAGGTCGGCGTGGGGCCCTTTGAGGGATTGGAAGCGGCGGCAATCGTAGAGGAGGAGTTCGACGAGGTTGCCGGCGCGGAGGGTGCCGTAGCATTCGCTGAGCTGGGGGGCGCGGTCGGCGGCGGAGGCGCCGGGGAGGCCGGGGGGGCGGTCGGGGTTGGGGAGGTGTTCGGGGAAGTAGAGGTGCTGGGTGGCGCGGGCGAGGCGGAGCATGAAGTCGTCGGGGGGGAAGGAGACGCCGGCGATGGATTGGGGGTCGCGGGGGGTGAGGATGGCTTCGTCGTTTTCGAAGTAGTCGTGGTCGTCCTGGATGAAGTGGGTGGGGAGGGAGCGGAGGAGGGTGCCGTAGAGGTCGGCGATTTGGCGGTTGACGGCGGCTTTGAGGAGGGGTTCGTTGGGGGTGCCGAGGACGGGGAGGTCGCGATGGAAGTCGGCGCCGAGGAGTTGTTTGGCCCAGGGCTGCTGGCCCATGGGGGCGGCGGCGCTGCCGCGGCCGAAGCGGAGGTCCCAGTAGACGTGGTCGCCGATGGCGATCATGGCGTCGGGTTGTTCGCGGAGGGCGCGGGCGAGGAGGCGGCGGCGTTGGGGGATGGAGACCCAGTAGGGTTGGCCGGTGAGGGGGTGGGGCATGGCGTCGTGGCCGCCGGCGCAGGTGTAGACGAGGAGGCGGAAGTGGGAGAGGGAGGCGTCGGGCGGGGGTAGGGTTTTGAGGGTCCAGGGTTCGGCGCCGGGGAGGCGGAGGAGGTAGGGGGTGGCGGGTTGGAGGTTGGGGACGTCGAAGAGGAAGAACTGGCGGGCGGAGTCGGTGGGGATGCCGGGGACGGGGCGGTTGCCGACGCGGAGGATGGGGGGTTGGGGTTGGGGGAGGTGGTAGGAGACTTTGAGGAGGAAGCGGTGGTGGTTGGCGGTGGGGAGGATGTGGCGGGGGGAGTTGGGGGGGACGGCGAGGGCGAGGAGTTGGCGGCGGGTCATGAGGGTATGGTAGCGGACGGGGGTGAGGCGGGGGGATGGCGTTTGTGGCAGGATCGAGTCATGGGAGGTTTCCTGATGCCAAAGGGAAGAGCGAGTCGGCCGCTGGAGCCAGAAGGTTTCGAGGGAGACCTTTCGAAATTCGTCGAGGACGCGGTGAACCGGCGGCTGCTGCAGTGCACAATGCAGGACATTCGAGCGCGCAACGCCGAGCGGGATGCTGAGGAGATTGAGGCTCTTGTTGAGGAGGCGGTGCGGGAGGTTCGTGTTGAACGCCGGGGCAGAGGCAAGGCCCAGAACGCCTGATGCGGGTGGTGCTCGATACCAACATCCTTGTGTCGGGCCTGATTGCACCCGCGGGCACTTCCGCCGAGATCGTTGACGCCTGGCGGGCCGGGTTGTTTACGCTGCTTACTTGTGAGGCGCAGATTGACGAGTTGCGGGCCACGCTGCGAAAGCCTCGCGTGGCGGAGTTGATCAAGCCGCATCAGGCGGGCCGTTTGGTGAATCGGGTCCAGAAGTTTGCCGAGGCCATCGAGTGTTTGCCTGAGGTGAAACGTTGCGTGGACCCGGATGATGATTCTCTGCTGGCGCTTTCCTAGGGGGGGAGAGCGGATTCTTTCTGGCCGGGAGTTTGCGGGGTTATTCGGGTGAGGCGGGGGAGGAGTCGACTTCTTCGCCGGGATCGGCGGGGGCGGTGAGGAGATCGCCGGGCGGGACGATGGCGCGGAGGCGGGCGCGGGGGCGGATACCTTCGGTCGCGGGGAGGTCCTGGTAGGCGGGATTGTTGGCGCGGAGGAGGTAGTCGTTGGGCCCGCGCTTGATGATGGCGCGGAGGAGGTATTCGGGTTCGCCGGAGGCGTCCTGCCGCTCGAGGGCGACAATGTGTCCGGCGTTGGAGCCGGCGCTGTTGGGGGAGATGTGTTCGAACAGGAGGTAGTCGCCGTCGACGATGGGGTTCTTGCCGCCGTTCATGGAGTTGCCGGAGGCGCGGGCGATGAAGTGTTTGGCGGGGTCGAGGCGGCCGTAGCCATCGCCGAGGTGGCGGTGCTCTTCCTGGTCGGCGCGGCCGGCGCGGAAGTGGCCGCAGGCGATTTTGAGATTGGGGAAGTAGGGGATGGGGACGCCGCGGGGGGCGGCGGGGGTGATGGGGACGACGCGGGAGCGGCGGGCTTCGTAGGTGGCGAGGCGGTAGTCGATCAGCTCCTGAACGAGGTCGGCAAACCCGGGGGATGCGACGGGGACGGTGGGGACGAGGTGGCCGTTTTTGATGGTGAAGAGCGGGGTGGCCGAGCGGGTATTGCCGCCGACCCAGGCGTTGACGGGATTCCTGCGCCAGTAGGCGAGCCAGGCGGGGCTGCGGCCATCAGAGAAGGTCTCGGACAGATCGGCGAGGAGGGGGGGACGGCGGTGGAGGACATCCCAGGAGCGGGCGGCTAGTTCCGGCAGCGGCGGAGGAGTTTGCCAGCCGTTTAACTCCTGAAACGCTTCGAGGAGGATCATCTTGAACGACCGGGTCATGTCGGTGGTCTCGACGGTAAGGAGGCAGGCGAGTTCCGGGGCGGTGAGCGGGAGGTCGAGGTCTTGCTTGGCCCGGACGAGGGCGAACCAGCTTTGGAACTGGTGGCGGACGGCGATGGGGCTGCCGCCGGCGCGATGGAACTCGAGGAGCGTGGGGCGGCGGCCGAGGGCGTCGCGGAGGGCTTCGTAGGTTTTTTCGGCGCTGTCGCCGTCGAGGGATTGGAAGAACTCGATGAGGCGGAGGTCGTAGTTGACGTAGCAACCGCGGGGCAGGGCGAGGCGCTTGTTTTCGAGGTCGCGGCCGAAGCGGGCGAGGTCGCGGTAGTTGGGGCCGATGGAGAAGAGGGCTTGCGGCTTATGGAAGAAGCCCCGGTGGTTGCCGATGAAGTCGAGGACGATGAGCCGCTCTTTTCCGGGGGCGCGGCGGAGGCCGCGGCCGATTTGCTGGAGGAAGAGAACCTTCGATTCGGTGGGGCGGAGCAGGAGGACGGTGTCGACTTCGGGCAGGTCGACGCCTTCATTGAACAGGTCGACGGAGAAGATGATGGATAGGGCGCCGGAGCGGAGCTGGTCGAGGGCTTCGCCGCGGCTGACAGGGGAGCGGCCATGGACGGCGACGGCGCGGAGGCCCGCCTTTTGGAATTGCGCGGCCATGAAGTCGGCATGGCTGATGGAGACGCAGAAGGCGAGGGTGCGGGGCTGGGCGTGGGCGCGCCACTGGCGGAGGGCGTGCTGGGCGCGGGCGAGGGTGGCGAGTTTGTTCGAGAGCTGCTCGGGGTCGAACTGGCCGTTGCGCCAGGGGATTTCGCGGTAGTCGACGGCTTCGTCGTAGATGCCGTAGTAGGTGAACGGTACGAGGAGTTGGGCGTTGACGCCGGCGACGAGGTTTTTCTCAAAGACGAGATTGTCATCGCAGAGGGAGAGGATGTCGGTTTGGTCGGTGCGGTGGGGGGTGGCGGTGAGGCCGAGGAGGAAGCGGGGCTGGAAGTGGTGGAGGAGGCGGCGGTAGGTGGGGGCGGCGGCGTGGTGGAACTCGTCGACGACGATGTAGTCGAAGTGATCGACGGCGAAGCGTTCGAGGTGAGTGTGGCGGCCGAGGGTCTGGACGGAGGCGCAGAGGACGTCGACGTCGCGATGGCGGGTTTCGGCCTGGTAGAAGCCGATGACGGCGTTGGGGCGGACGCGGAGGAAGGTGGCGGCGGCTTGCTGGAGGATCTCTTCGCGATGGGCGACGAAGAGGATGCGGCGGGAGTTGGACTGGAGGGTGTCGAAGGCGGCGAGCCAGGTTTTGCCGAGGCCGGTGGCGAGGACGACGAGGCCGCGGCGGAAGCCGGCGAGGCGGGTTTGGGCGAGGGCGGCGAGGGCTTCCGATTGCAGGCTGGTGGGTTGGACGGGCGGTTCGGTTTCGTGGCTTCCGGGGGCGACGGGGAGGGTAGGCGGGGTACGGCGCTGGCGGTAGTGCTGGATCCAGGGGTCGGTGAGGGCGACGGCGCGGGGGTTGCGGAATAGCTCTTCGAAACGGTTGCGGGCCTCGAGATAGCCGTGGTCGCCGGGGTAGGTGACGCGGTAGTTCCATTCGAGGCCCTGTTGGAGAGCCTGGCTGCTGATGTTGCTCGAGCCGATGAAGGCCTGGCCGTGGAGGCGGTTGCCTTCGGCGAAGCGGGCGAAGAGGTAGGCCTTGAGGTGGAAGCTTTCTGTTTTGGTTTCGTGAATGCGGACCTGCGCGCCGTCCTGCTGAAGGAGCATGAGGAGGCTGAGGGCCTCGGGGTCGGTGATGTCGAGGTAGTCGCTCGTGAGGATGCGGACTCTGGCGGCGCGGACGGCGAGGGCGGCGTGGAGGTCGGGGAGGAGGAGGCGGAGGCCGGTGGTTTTGATGAAGGCGACGGCGAGGTCGATTTCGCTGGATTCGGCGATGGCGGCGCAGAGGTGGGGGAGGAAGGGGCTGGCGCCGCCGGGGATGAGCCGGTCGACGATTTGGGCCGGCTTGGCGGCGAGGGCGTTGAGCCAGCGGCCGGGTTGGCCGGGGCGATGGTCGGGGGTGGTCCAACAGTCGAGAGAGGCGTGAGGCGGGAGCGTTGCGAGCCACTGGGCGAGGCGGGATTCGTCGGCGTAGGTGAAGTGGCGGCCATCGATTTCGGCTTCGCCGGCGCCGTACTTGAAGCTGACGAAGAGCGTGCCGCCGGGCTTGAGGGCGGACCAGAGGAGGCCGAGGGCGGGTGGGATTTCGGCGGGGGACAGATGGAGGAGGCTGGCGCAGGCCCAGATGCCGTCGTAGCAGGCGACCTCGTCGACGTGGGCGAAGGTGCGGACGGCGACGGGTTGGCCGAGGTGTTGGGCGGCGAGGGTGGCGAGTTCGGGGCAGGCGTCGAAGGGGTGGACGCGGTAGCCGTGTTGGAGAAAGGCTTTCGAGTCCCGGCCGGCGCCGCAGCCGGCGTCGAGGATGAGGCCGCCGGGGGGGAGGGTGGCGAGGAAGCGGGCGTGGAGGGGGGAGAGGTCGACAGAGACGGTTGCGGTGAAGTAGGCCTGGGCGTGGAGCCGGTAGTAGTCGAGAGTGCCGGGCATGCGGGGCGACGGGGATGCGGTTGTGGATGGCAGACAACCTGCCTTCTACTGTATCGTCTGCGTTTGGCCTGCCGGATAGGAGATCGCGATTCTGCGTCCTTCGGTGAGAGGTGGGCGTGAGCAACCAATCGTTTGGCAAGCCGGGCCTTTACCTGCCTGGATCGTCGGCTTCGGAGCGGAGACGAACCGGTCCTCGGCGGCGCTAGCGACGAGACTGTGACGGTGATTCGGGAGGACGTTTCGCTGGTCGTCGGATTTGCTGGCCATTCCTGATGGATGTTATCTAAGTACAGGAGTCTGCTGGTGGAGCCTAGCGCAGCTGGCTGGGAGGGACGGCGAAGATCGCCTTGATGCATTCCGGATTGCAAACGGCGATCTGCACGTGTGTTTTTTGGCGGAACCCAGCATCCGGGTAGACGGGATCGCCTTCGACGAAGACGCCTTTGACGGTATCGAGCGTGGGTTGCCCCATTTCAGCGAGAATCCCATGCAGCCGCTTGATTACGGCGCAATCGAGGTAGCGCCTGAGCGAGTCACCATGATTCCGAGGCATGGGCTTACCGGCGATCTTCTGGACCTCCACCAAGCTTTTGTGTGCAATGCGAATCCAAGCGGTTCCACTGGAAGTGGTCAGGTCGAGACACAGGCCTAAGTCCAGAACCGCTCCTATGACGACCGGGTCCTTGATCGAGGACCCCTGGCGCTTAGCGGCCTCGGCCGCAAACTCCAAACCCCGCTTGGGGTTCGCCTCCCAAAAGTAGGCACCAGGTCCGAGCCAATCCCACTCGTTCGCGCTGGGCTTGAGGGGTTCACCCGCCAAGAGCCGGTCGGCGACCGCCCGGTCGCATCCGTGATAACCGAGGACGAAGGAGGAGGATAAGCGGTGCAAGCAGGCTAACGATATCGCTTGGTTAGGTTTCCGGCCTTGGTGTACATGCCTTCAGCGATGAGAACCTTCATCGCGGCGGCCTTGGACCTGGTGGCTTTTCTTGTGAACTCTTTGGCGGCCTTCTCGAACAGGGCCAGTGCTTCGGGCGAGCCGATGTCCAGCAAGGGGGACTTCTTGACGCGCGACTTCATGGCTTCATGTTAGCAACTGCGACTGGGCTCGCGGTGAGTTCAGGGTTGGCGGTCGCCGGGGAGGAGGTGTTGGTCGTAGCCGAGTTCGACGAGGCGGTGGAAGGCGGCGAGGACCTCGGGCGGGATGCGCTGGGGGGCGGCCCAGCCGCGGCGGGCGTAGACCCAGAGACGCTGGAGGTCGCCGAGGATGATGTTGGCCACCTTCCCGGGTTCCAGGCCGGGCTCGGTGCAGTACGACGTAAACGTCGCGGGCCAGGTGGCCATCGTCGCCGGCATCTCCGGCCACTCCACCGCGTGCGCCGCATACGCGCGGCGCTGCATGAATGGCTTCGTCACGATCAAGATTCGCGACAGCGGGCGGCCGACGAGAAGACGGCGGCAGAAAGCGATGTTCTCCGCCGTGTTCGTCGCCTCGCGCTCGGGCAGGATTGCAGCGGGCGGGACGCCGGCCGCCCGGAGATGTTCGGCGAAGACGTCGGCTTCGGGACGGTCCCAGTGCGTGGCCAACAGATCGGACTGATGGGCGATGCCGCCGGTGGGGACGAGGAGCGGGGCGAGGCCCTGATGATAAAGCTCCGCCGCGTGGGCGGCGACGCGGAGGTCGTTGGTGCCGAGCACGAGCATGGCGTCGGCCGGGGCCGGCTGGTGCGGCAACTGGTGATAGGCGAAGACTTGGGAGGCGAGGCGGACGGCTTCCGGGGTCATGGCGGCTAGGCGAGCGGCGTCCAGCCGGCGAAGGGCTTGGGGGTGGCGCAGATGGGGCCGCCGTCGCGGGCCTGGCCGGGGATTTGCGTTTGATAGGCCGGATGGTCGGCGGTGAGGCCGGTGAGCGGGACCTTCAGGCGACGGGTCCAGGGGGAGTCGGACTGGCCGGCGGCGGTTCCGATGTCGAGGTAGAGAAAGCGGGCCGTGGGGGGGCCCTGGACGAAGGGGCCACGGAGGGGAAAGGGGAGGGTGCAGGTGAATGTCAGGTCGGCGCCGGTGGAGCGCTGGAGGCCGATGGTTTCGTAGTGGTGGCCGCGGCCGCGCTGGAGGCCGAAGTCGACGCCGGCGGGCGGGGCGAGGAGGGTGATGTGGAGGGTGATTTCCGTTTCCATGAAGGTCCGGATTCCATTATGGCGGTGATATGATTCGCGCATGCGGATCCTTTTCCTTCTCCTCGGGACGTGCCTGGTGGCGGCGGCGCAGAGCAAGCCGGTAGTGGGGGTGGGCGGGATTGTCCACGAGACGAATACGTTCAACCCGCGGAAGACGCGCCTTGAAGATTTCGGGACGAGCCTGGGGGCGGCGGAGGGGATTCTGCGGGGTCAGGATGTGATCACTAAGTCGGGGAACGCGAACAACACGACGGCGGGGTTTATTTACGGCGCGGGGCAGGCGGGATATACGCTCCATCCGACGCTGGTGGCGGGGCCGCAGACGATGGGGACCGTGCTCGACAGCGCGTTTGAGCCGCTGGTGAAGGAGTTGATCGACCGGCTGCGACAAGCCCCAAAACTGGACGGGATTCTGCTGTTTCTGCACGGGACGATGGTGACCGAGAGCTATCCGCACGCCGATGCCGAGGTGGTGCGGCGGGTGCGGTTGGCGTTTGGCGAGAAGATTCCGATTGTGGTGGTGCACGATTTTCACGCCAACATTTCCGAGGAGATTGTCCGGCTGTCGACGGTGCTGCTGAGCTACAAGGAGTGTCCGCATCTGGACGCGCGGGCGGCGGGGGTGAACGCGGCGCGGATCATGGGCGATATTTTGAGCGGGAAGGTGAAGCCGACGCAGGCGTTGGCCAAGCCGCCGATGCTGCTGAACATTCTGTTCCACAACACGTACGCGGCGCCGCTGCAGGCCGTGACGGACGCGAGCAAGGCGGTGGAGAAGATGCCGAAGGTGCTGGCGGCGAGCGTGGCCGGGGGGTATCAGTACGCCGATATTCCGGCGATGGGGCCGAGCGTGGTGGTGGTGACGGACAACGACCCGGCGCTGGCGCGGCGGGAGGCGGACCGGCTGAGCGGGATGCTGTGGGAGATGCGGGAGCAGTTGGTGATGAAGGCGCCGGGGCCGGCCGAGGCGGTGCGGATGGCGATGACGAACGGGAAGTGGCCGGTGACACTGATGGACGCGGGGGATAACATTGGCGGGGGTTCGGCGGGGGATAGCACGTTTATTCTGTCGGAGCTTTTGAAGCAGCGGGCGGAGGGATGGGTGATGGTGATATCGGACGCGGCGGCGGTGCAGGCGGCGGTGCGGAGCGGGGTGGGCGGGGTGTTTGACATGGCCGTGGGAGGGAAGACGGACAACTTACACGGGGATTCAGTGCGGGTGAAGGGACGGGTGCGGGGGATTCACGATGGGCGGTTTGTGGAGCGGGCGGTGCGGCACGGGGGCGGGCGGTATTGGGATATGGGGGTGACGGCGGTGATTGAAGTGGAGGGTTCGACGCCGGATATGCCAAATCTGCTGGTATTGACGCCGAAGCGGATCATTCCATTCAGTTTGGGGCAGTTGGTGAGTTTGGGGATTTTTCCCGAGTATATGAAGATTCTGGTGGCGAAGGGGACGATTGCGCCGCGGGCGGCGTACGAGCCGATTTCGGCGCGGATTATTGAAGTGGACTCGGGCGGGGTGACGGGGATGAACCCGGGGCGGTTTACTTACCGGCGGATCCGGGCGGGGCTGTTTGGGGCTCGCTGAGGTGGGGCTTGCGGAGGAGGAGGGTGATGCCGTCGTGGAGTTGGCCGGGTAGGAGGGTGCAGGCGAGGTCGTAGAGAGGGACGCGGGGGCCGAAGTAGTTGCGGAACCAGAGTCCGGTGAGTTCGAGGTTGGATTGTTGGGCGATGAGGCGGAGGTCGGCGGCGGTGTATTCGCAGAAGTGGCCGGGGTTGGTGGGGTCTTCGCGGATGATTTCAAAGGGGCTGTGGCCGGCGAGGTGGCGGAGGCGTTTGCCGAGGCTGACGGGATTGGGGGTTTGGAGGAGGAGGGCGCCGCCGGGGCGGAGCCAGGAGGCGGCGCAGGCGAGGACGCGGGTGGGGGCGGTGTGGAGATGCTCGAGGACTTCGGCCATGACGACGATGTCGTAGGGGGGGAGGGGGGGCCAGGCGGCGGGGTCGGCGGCGTGGTTGAGGTCGAAGTTGATGTGCCGGCCGTGGAGTTGGCCGGTGAAGCGGTGGTCGAAGTAGCCGAGGGTGTCGATGGTGGCGTGGGGGAAGGCGTCCTGGAACTGGAGGGTCTGGTAGGAGAGGCCGATATCGAGGAGGCGGGTGAAAGAGCGCGGGGGTTGGCCGATGCGCTGGAGTACGGAGAGGAGAAACTGGTAGCGGCGTTGATGGAACTGGAGGTAATGCGAGGGGTTAGATTCCATTGACCGTTGTTTTCGATTGTAGAGGATAATCGTAGCAGTGTCTAAGTGGAAGGATCTGGAACAGCAGTTGGCGCGGACGGAGCAGCAGTTGCGTCTGTTTCAACGAATCAGCCGGTTGATGGTGAGCGAGTCGTCGTTGCAGCAGGTGCTGCAGGCGATTGTGAAGCTGGTGCAGGAGTTTACGGCGTGTGATTCGTGCCTGGTGTATCTGCTGGAGGACCGGCAGTTGGTGCTGTGTGCGTCGAACGGGGGGACGAGCGGTGCCGTGGGGGCGGTGCGATTGAATCTGAACGAGGGGTTGACGGGGTGGGTGGCGCGGGAGCGGCGTCTGCTGGCGATTTCGCGGGAGGCTTACAATGACTCGCGGTTCAAGACCTTCGCCGAGTTAGAGGCAGACACGTTTGAGGCGTTTTTGTCGGCGCCGGTGATGGCGCGGAGCCGGGTGGTGGGGGTGATCAACGTGCAGCACCGGGAGCCGCATGCATACACGGGGGACGAGATGGAGTTACTGACGACGGTAGGCGAGCAGGTGGGCTGTTTGCTGATGCTGGCGGCGGGTGCGGGGCAGGGGAAGGGATGAGAGGCGGGAGACGAGGTTGGGGGTTGGTTTTGGGGCTGGTGCTGGGGGCGACCGGAGCCGGGGCGGCGGACAAGTGGAATGTGTCGTATTTCCACGATGAGCAGGATTCGGCGTTGACGCTGGGGGAGATTGTGTTTCCGAGCGAGCGGCGGGGGCTGGCGCTGGGGGTTTTGAACGAGAAGGGGCGGGTGAGGCCGGTGGTGGTGGTGACGGGGGACGGGGGGAAGCGGTGGGAGATGGTGCCGCTCAAAGAGATTCCGGTGACGGTGTCGTGCTTGAACGATGGGGCGTGCTGGATGGCGACCGAGGGCGGGGTTTGGTTTACGGAGGAGGCGGGGAGGAGTTGGCGGAAGGTATCGCGACAGAAGGGGATTCTGGCGCTGCATTTTGATTCGGCGACGCACGGGTTTGCCGGGGGCGTGAAGAAGACGATTTGGGAGACGCAGGACGGGGGCAAGAGTTGGGTGCCGATCGCGGCGACGAGGGACATTACGGCCAAAGAGGAGTATGCCGCGTTTCACACGATGGGTTTTGGGGGCAAGACGGGGATAATCGCGGGGACGAGCCGGCCGCCGCGGCGGGAGGATTTGAGTTTGTTTCCGCCGTGGATGGAGCCGGAGCGGGCGGCGAAGCGGCGGGAGTGGCCGAACCTGATGTTGATGGCGGAGACGCGGGACGGGGGCGGGACGTGGAAGGTGTCGTCGGCTTCGATTTTCGGACAGGTGAGCCGGATTCTGGTGGACCCGGCGGGGTTTGCGGTGGTGCTGCTGCGGTTTGGGGACACGTTTGAGATTCCATCGGAGGTAGGTCAGATTGACTTCAAGACGGGGAAGCTGGCGCCGCTATACCGGAACAAGGAACACGCGGTGACGGACGTGGCTTACCTGGCGAACCGGTCGATTGTGGCGGCGGGGACGGAGCAGTTGGGTCTGCGAAGCCTGCAGTTACCGGGGCGGGTGGTTATTCGCGAGGCGAAGATCCGGGAGGTGACGCAGGTGGGGAGTTTCGAGGATCAGGCGGTGGACTACCGGGCGGTGGCTCGGCAGGTGAAGCTAGCTGCTGCTCCGGACGGTCAGCTGTGGGCTGCTACCGACGCCGGAATGATCCTCCGGCTCGACCGCGGTAGCGCCGGGGTCCGCTAGGGGCCGGGGCTTGGCTGGGATGATGATGGGGCTGCGTCCGGCGCGTTGCGAGGGGTCGAAGCGAATCTTGACCCGGCGGAAGCTCCAGAAGTTGTTTCGGCAGTATTCGCAACGGACCGGTTTGGCGGCGCAGGCGACGGCCAGGGAGGTGGTGAAGGGAGGGTTATAGTGCGTGGTGTCCCACTTCGACAGGTCGAGGCGGTGGCAGCGGGGGCACTTGGCGTAGAACATGTGCCGGAGATGCCAGATGCTGGCGCGGAAGAGATGATCGCACTCGAGGCAACGGAAACCGTAGCAGCCCAGCATGTTCCAGAGCTTTCCGGTGAAGGACTGGGACTTGGACATGCGCACGGACTCTGATCCGCAGCGGGAACATGTGATCAGCATGGCAGCTTCCTCTAGTTTACTCAATTCCCGCCCCCAAAACCGAGCGAAAAGTTACTTTAACGGCGTACGGTTTTAGCACCCCAGACCAAGCAGTACCCTTACGTCCGGGGGACAGCGGCGGCACTGGCCGCGGCTTGGATGTAGAGATCGCGGTAGTGGCGGAAGGCTTGGAGGAGTTGGGGGAGCAGGGGGGAGTGAGGCGGTGGGAGGCGGAGGGATTCGATCTCGGCGACGGGGAGGAGTTCGCGGGTGGAGGAGGTCATGAAGACGGCGTCGGAGCGTTCGAGGTCGGCGGGGGTGAGGTGGCGTTCGAGGATGGAGACGCCGGGCAGGGAGAGGGAGTCGAGGAGGATTTCGCGGGTGATGCCGGGGAGGCAGCCGGAGTCGAGGGGTGGGGTGAGGACGGTTTGGCCGAAGATGGCGAAGAGGTTGGCGGAGGTGCATTCACTGACGCGGCCGTGTTCGTCGAGGAGGACGACTTCGTCGTAGCCGCGCTGGCGGGACTGTTCGTACCAGGTGAGGTTTTGGGCCCAGGAGGTGATTTTGGCGCCGGCGAATTCGCAGGCGCCGTGGCGGGCGTGGGGCTTGAGGGCGAGACGGGCGGAGGGAGGCCAGGTGACGAGGTTTTTGGTGAAGGCGATGAGGTCGTAGGGGCGGGTGAGGCCGGGGCCATCGAAGGGTCCGCCGGTGTTGCGGACGATGGCGAGGCGGAGGGTGGAGTTTTCGGCTTGGTTGGCGGCGACGAGGCGGAGGAGGTGGTGGTGGACCGCTTCCGGGGAGGGGGGCATGGGGATGTGCATGCGCTGGGCGTCGCGGAGCATGCGCTGCCAGTGGCGTTGGTAGGCGAACAGGACGCCGTGGGAGACGTGGAGGGTGGAGAAGACGCCCCAGCCGTTGAGCAGGCCGGCCTGGCCGGGGGCGAGGAGGAGGTCGGCGGTGTCGCGGAGCTCTTCGTTGTAGAGCAGGCAGCGATGCATTGGTAGATTATGGCGCGGTTTCAACCTTGCGGTCGACCCGTTTCCATAGAACCCCCTTTCAAACTGTGCGTGCGGTTTTCCCGCACACAGCTTACCGATGATCTTGGTGACGTGGCATGCGCAGCGTAGCGCACGGTT
>JAINDL010000083.1 GCA_019931245.1 Bryobacteraceae bacterium CoA2 C42 | reverse complement strand
GGCAGTTCCGGCAAGTCCAAAAGCGGCTCACCCAATGGGTGAGCCGCCCATTCCTTCTCGCTCTTCGCCATGCGCCCCATTATCAGGGGTTTAGGAGCCAATCTGCACATGCGGTCGACCGACAACCGCTTTTTCTAGGATTAGAGGCTTGCTCGCTTCGCTGGCAGTAAACTCCCGCTAACCCGCGTCAGTCCGGCGGACCTGTTGTGCGACAGGCCGTTATCTGGCCTGGCCAGTTTCGGTAAGTATAGCCTGCGAATTGCAATCGTTTTTTTCAACTAAAAAGCGATACCAGGGCTACGGCGGTAGTGATCTGTAGCGGCGATGCTACTTAGCGGGGCGGCGGGCGTAGTAGGCGCGGGTGAGGGCGAGGATGTCGCGTTCCTGGGGGCGTTTGAGACCTTCGAGGGTGCCGTCGCGGTCGGGGGAGGAGCGTTCCTGGCCGAGTTTGAACTTGCCTTCGAGGGATTCGATTTCCATTTGCCAGGCGACGATGCCCTGGCGCATGCCCTTGAGGTAGGAATCGGGGAGATCGTTGTAGTGCCAACGATCGCCGCCGCCGTAGCGTTGTTCGTTGCGGGCGACCAACTGGGACAGGGAGAGGGCGAAGGCCTCGTCGCTGTCGAGGCGGGTGACTTTACCGCGGACGTGGACGACGGCGAAATTCCAGGTGGGGACGACGTTCTTGGTTTGGTACCAATTGGGAGAGATGTAGGCATGGGGGCCGCGGAAGACGAGCATCACGTCGAAGGCGGCGGCGAGGGCGGCGTTTTGGGCGTTGGATTTGGCGAGGTGCCACCAGATGGCGCCGGGCCGCTTGAGGAGGGTGGGGACGTTGGAGGCGCGGAGGCCGCCGTGGGCGGAGATGACCATGCCGAAGGAGAACTCTTCGATGAAGTCAAGCAGGAAGGCGCGGTCGGTTTCGGCGTGGCGCTCGGGGATATAGATCGTATCAACGGAATCGGCCTCTCCCTCCGAGGCAAGCAGAGAAGAGAGGCCGAGTAGGAAGTCGCGGCGTTCAGGCATGCTTTTTATGAAAGCATACCCGATGCCGGTCAGAAGTAGAGCTTGAGAGCGATCTGGAGACGGCGGGGGGTGTTGATCTGATTCTGCCAGATGCCGAAGTTCGGATCCTGGAGAGTCTGAGAGCCACCGACGCCGCCCCACTGGGTGCGGTTGAAGAGGTTGAAGGCTTCGCCGCGGAGTTGGGCATAAATCTTGTCGCTACCGAGGTTGAAGCGCTTCTGGATGCTGAGGTTTTCGCTGAGGTTCGGCAGGAAGCGGAAGTTGGGGTTGAAGCGGGTCATGTTGCCGAGACGGTCCGTGGGTTGAGCCGGAAAGACGTCGCGGTTGATGTAGCGGGCGCCGGGGGCGAAGGGATCGAAGCGGTCACCGGAGTAGGAGGCGCGCCAGCCTTCATAGGTGGAGATGGTGGGGCGGTTGGCGCCGGCGAAGATGGGGAAGCCGACGGTGGTGCCGATGTTGATGGGAGTACCTGAGGAGTAAGTATGGACGGCGCCGATCGACCAACCTCCGAGGAAGGCATCGGCGACGCCGCCGCTGGTCATATACTTACGGCCCTTGCCGAAGGGGAGGTCATAGACGTAGCTGAACTTGAGGTTGTGAGTCTGGTCGAGCTGGCCGATGGAGTATTCGAGACGGCGGTTGAAGTGGTCCATGGCCTGACCACCGATCCAGGCGGAGTCGGCGTCGGTGAGGATCTTCGAGAAGACATAGGAGCCGAGGAAGGTGAGGCCGGAAGCGTAACGCTTTTCGAGCTTCATGACGAGGGCATGGTACTTCGAGTTGCCGCTGCGGTCGCCGACGCCGCCACCGGTGTCAATGGTTGAGTACTGGGGATAGGGCCGGAGACTCCAGGCGACGCTGAGGTTCTGGCGGAAATTGGCGAAGGGGAGGCGGATGCCGGAGGCCTGGGCGGCGGCGGAGGTGACGCCGGCGTTCAGCAGGGCGCGGCCTTCGTTGCTGAAGGGGCTGAGGTTCGACGGGAGGTTGCGGTAGTCGAGCTGGTTGTAGTTCAGCAGACCGGCCTGCAGATGAGTACCGCGAACAAAGTTCCAGCCGACTTCGGCGACCATGTCCTTGGAGACCTGGCGCTGAACGTTGAAGGTATAGGCGAGGTTTTCGGGAGCGCGGCTGACTTCGTTACCCTGCCACCAGGGCTGGGAGTTGTAGTTGTTGAAGTCGGGGGTGAGGAAGGGCGGACGGGGCCAGGCGGGGAAGCCCTGAGCGAGGGTGAAGCTGGGGGAGAAGCCCTGCGGGTCGAGCTGGGGCACGTCATAGATTTGGACGAAGCCCTGGAAGTGGGTGGAGCCGCCGACGGCGCGGACGGCGGCGAAGGTGCGGGCGAAGCCGCCGCGAACAACGGTCTTTTCGTTGAGGCTATAGGCGAAGCTGAGTCGGGGGGAGAAGGCGCCCTTCCAGGAATCGACCAGGGAGCGGCGGCCTTCGCGGCCTTCCCCGAAGCCGGCGAAGATAAGAGCGCCAGGGCGGCCATTAGCGCCGGGATTGGGACGGGTGGGGGAGAAATCGCTGAACTGGTCGTTGGCGGCGTAGGGGGCGAGGTTGACCTCATAGCGGAAGCCGTAGTTGAGGGTGAGCTTCTTGGTGATGCGCCAGTCGTCCTGGAAGTAAGAGCCCCAGTAAGGGTAGCGCTGGGGGATGTAGCGCGGCGTGTGGATGTTGCCGGTGATCGCGCCGCCCAGCATGAAGGAGGCGAAGCCATTGCCGGTGGCGTTGGCGAGGTCGCCGATCTGGCCCGTGACGCGGCGGTTAAAGCTAGCCTGGCCCTGGATGTTTTGCTGGCCGAAGCCGTTGTAGTGGATCATTTCGTAGAGGCCGCCGGCCTTGATGGTGTGCTTGCCCTTGATCCAGGTGAGGTCGTCGTTGAAGGAGTAGGTGTTGTTTTCCGAGCCGTTGTCGGAGGGGCCGCCCCAGTTGGTGAAGTCGCCACCGAAGCTGATGTTGAGGAGGTTGTTGTTGCAATCGGGGACGTTGCCGAGGCAGACGATATCCTTCCAGTTCTGAGCGCCGACGGCGAGGGCGCGGTTGATTTCCTTCCAGTCATTGCCGCCGGCGTAGAAGCGATTGAACATGGTGGCGGACACGGTCCAATCCCAGGAGAGGCGGTATTGCTTGGCAAGGGTGTTGTTGTAGTTGTTGCCATTGAGGAAGCCGGGCAGGCCGACGGGGCCGGCGGTGCCGGGCAGGGTGGCGCGGGTGTTGCGGCCATAGTAGCCAGAGAGTTTGTGTTTGTCGGAGATGATGTGATCGCCGCGGAGGCTCAGCTTGTTGAAGGGCTGGAGGCCGGTGCCGGTTTGGAGGAAGTTATTGCGGACAAAGGCGGAGGTGCCGGGGGTGGCGCCGGTGTTGGGCAGGGCAGTGCGGCCGATGTCCATGACGCGGCGGGAGAGGGAGTCGATGCGGTTGGTGGGCATCTGGTTGTTGGGGAACTGGTCGCGAACCTGGACGCCATTGACGAGGCGGGTGGTGTTGGGGTCGAAGATGGGGATCTGGCGGTTAGAGGCATCGACCCAGTTGCGGAAGTCGCCGTTGTAGAACTCCTGGGGGGCGACGCTGAGGAAGCTGGGGTTGGCGCCTTCGCGGTTGCGAAAGCCTTCGTAGGCGACGAAGAAGAAGCTCTTGTTCTTGCCGTTGTAAATTTTGGGAATCCAGACGGGGCCACCGGCAGTAAAACCGAAGTCGTGCTGTTTGAGGACGGGGCGGGCACGGCCGGCGCGGTTGTTCGTGAAGAAGTTGGCATCGAGTTTTTCGTTGCGGAGAAACTCGAAGGCATTGCCGTGGAACTCATTGGAGCCGCCCTTGGAGACGAAGCTCATAACGCCGCCCTGGGCGCGGCCGTATTCGGCCTTGAAGCCGTTGGAGTCGACAGTGAATTCCTGAACGGCATCGAGGGGAGGGGTATTGAGGGCGGCCCAGGAAGTTTGGAGGGCACGGCCAGTGGTGACGGTGACGCCATCGAGGGTCATGCCGTAGCTGGCAGCCTGGCCGCCGCCAAGGGCGAAGTTATTGTCGCCGTTATTGGGGGCTTTGGCTTCTGGGGCGAGCAGGGCGAGATCAAAGGGACTGCGCATGTTGCCGGAAACAACGAGGGGAAGCGAATCGACGAGCTTGTTGGCGACCGCGGTTTGGATTTTGGCGTTTTCGAGCTGGACCTGAGCGGCATCGGCTACTACTTCAACGGATTGTTGGGTGGAGCCGACTTCCATCACGGCATCGGCGCGGATGGTGCTCGAGGCCGAGACCATGACCTCCTTGGCGATAAATGCTTTGAAGCCGGACTTCTCGATGCGCACGGTATAGGTGCCGATGGGTAGGGAGGGAAGGGTGTAGTCGCCGGTGGAGGCGGTTTGGGTGGTGTAGGAAGCGTTGGTTTGGGTTTGTTTGGCGACGACTTGAGCACCGGCGACGACGGCGCCGCTCGAATCGGTGACGACGCCAGTGATCAAACCGCGATCTTGTTGAGCAAGGGCAATGAAGGAAAACATGAGCCCGACGGCAGCGGTAAACTTTAACATTATTTAACCTCTTGAAAATAAATACCTAAAGCTTTCAATTTCGATGCATACCTTGTATCAGAAAAAAATCAGCATGGGAAGTAGTATTTGAGCGCCGGTTGGTAAACCGGCTGCAGCCTTGTTATGGGGAGCGCCGCTCATCAGGCCTCGGCAAAGCGGAATCTGTCTAGCACGAGGTGGTTGAGAAGAAAAGGAAAGTCGATGGTAGAGGATGGATCATCCTCATTCCGGCAGTTGAAGCGCCAGTGGCGCCCGCTCAACAGGCCTAGGAACTTGTTGAAAAACTCGCTGTTTCGAAAAGCGGCCTCACGAGTTGAAAATTCTTGGCCCACAAACGGCCCAGAATCGATCGGCAGCGGGCTGGCAATGGTTTGCTGACCCCCGTGAAAGGGTTGAAATCGGC
>JAINDL010000184.1 GCA_019931245.1 Bryobacteraceae bacterium CoA2 C42 | reverse complement strand
GGGGGGGGGGGGGGGGGGGGTCCTTGAGGAGGGGGGGGGGCGTGGTGAGGCCGGCGGGGGCGAGGATGGCGAGGAGGTTTTCGGTGTTGAGCGGGACGGTGAATTCGTAGGGGGGCGGGAGGGGTTGGCCGTTGAGGAAGACTTCGGAGGGGGCGGGACCGTCGAAGGCGAGGGCGAAGCGGGCGCCGGCGGTGAGGGTGAAGCGTTTGCGGTAGCAGCCGGGGAGGGGGCTGGGGATGGCGGTGGGGGCCCAGCGTTTGTCGGGGCGGGCGGGGTCGGGGCAGGCGGCGGCGTCGGGGTGGAAGCCCCAGTGGGCGTGGAGGGGCTTGGCGTCCTGGGCGCGGAGGGGGCCGGCGAGGAGGAGGAGGAGGCAGGTTAGCGTTGGAGCGGGTCTTCGATCCATGGGGGCGTGCCGGACAGGAGGCGGCCGAGTTCGGGTTCGAGCTTTTCCATGGCTTCCTTCATCTGCCAGGCGATGGAGCGGTAGCTGAAGTGGCCTTTGACGCCGCTGCGGACGCGGCAGATGTATTCGGCTTCGGCGAAGTCCATTTTGAATAGGAAGCGGCTGCGGGCGCCGAAGGGGAGGAGGTATTCGTTGGCCGGGGCGGGCAGTTGGCGCAGGGTGAGGAGGGCTTGGTCCATGGCCGCCTGGTACTCGGCGAGGAGGCCGGCGTCGGTGATGACCTGGGGGGTTTCGTAGCCGAGGAGGCCGGAGTAGTCCTGGCGGAACTGCTGGCAGCGGCGATGGCGATGGAAGTCGCGGTAGGCGCCGACGTCCATGACGAGGTCGTAGCAGTAGAGGCCGCCGCGGAAGTTGCGGAGGAGTTCGTCGTGTTTTGAGCGGGAGCGGAGGGCGGTGTCGAGGACCTCGCGGCGGAGGGCGGGGGAGGCGGCGGCGGCCCATTCGTAGAGGGCGCGGAAGGGCCAGGCGGTGACGGGGTAGAGGAGCGTGGCGGCGATTTCGGCGGCGGTGTCTGTGGGTTTGAACAGGTCGACATCGACGTGGGGGGCGGGGGCTTCCGGGAGGTTTTGTTCGGCCCAGAGGCGGAGGTCGGCGGTGGATTGACGGAGGTGTTCGTCGGGGTCGCAGTACTTGGCGAGGGTGGGGGCGAGGGGCTCGGTTTGGGAGTCGTCCCAGCGGCAGGCGGGGGGTGCGGCGCAGGCGGCGGCGATTTCGGCGCCGATGGCGCGGACCTCGGCGTAGGGAGAGGCTTTGAGGCGGCGGATCTGTTTTTCGAGCGTACGGATGCTGGTGACCTGGCCGACGTTGGTGGGGACGGCCCAGAAGAGGAGATAGCGGGCGACATCAAAGGCGCGGGCGGCGATGTTGCGCTGGTAGGCGTCGGTCTTCATCGACTCCGGGCGGGGGAGTTGGGCGGAGAGGTGGGCAAAGGCGGCATCGTGGACGAGGCGATAGGCGGCGAGGAGGGCTTCGCCGGCAGCTACGAACTGGCCGCGTTCGCGGTCGTTGAACTCCGGGGGGATGACGAAGCCGGTTTTGCCGAAGTCCTGGTAGCGGGAGGATTTGGCCTGGCCGTCCCAGAGTTGTTCGTCTTCGACTTCAGCGGCGGCGAGTTCGGAGATGCCTTCGAGGCAAAAGGTGAGGTGGCCGAGGTCGGCGATGGAGGCGTGGCCGTACTGGAAGTAGAAGCTTTCGAGGAACTTCGAGGAGTCGTGGGAGCGGACCCAATCGAGCGATTGGGTGATGGAGTCAGCCGAACGGCTGTAGCGGGCCAGGGCGTAGGCGCTTTTTTCGGGGGCCAGGGGGGCGACGGAAAGAATGCGCCGTTCAGGCGGAGGGGCTGGCATACTGAATACTTCATTATGCAATTGAAAGTGAAACGATTAGTAGCCGAGGCGACCTTGCCGAAGTATGCGCATGGTCCGCTCGAGGATGCGGGGATGGATTTGTGTTCGGTAGTGGACACGTTGCTCGAGCCGGGGGTGCCGCAGGCGGTGGCCACGGGGCTGTCGATTGAGCTGCCGCCGGGCTACGAGGCGCAGGTGCGGCCGCGGAGCGGGATGGCGTTGAAGCATGCCATTACGGTGCCAAACAGTCCGGGGACGGTGGACCCGGGATACCGGGGCGAGTTGAAGGTGATTCTGCTGAACCTGGGCAAGGCGCCGTATGCGATTGCGAAGGGCGACCGGATTGCGCAGATGGTGATTGCGCGGTACGAAGGGGTGGAGTTGGTGGAGACAGAGCTGAGCGAGACGGCGCGGGGCGAGGGCGGTTTCGGCAGTTCGGGCCGCTAGATATTGGGCTTTTTCTCGAGTTCCTGGCCTTTTTTGACGAGGTACATGCCGAGGGCGAAGGAGAGGAAGCCGAGCAGACCGGTGATGGCGAACTGGCCGAAGGTTTTCCAGTTGTAGCCGTTGAAGGGGAGGATGCGGGAGGGATCGTCGGGGTCGACGGGGAAGTCGTACTCCTGGCCGGCGACGATCCAACCGCCCCGGTATTTACCGCGGGCCTCCTGTTCGCTGGCGGCTTCGACGGGGGTGGTGAGCTGGGTGCGCTGTTCGCCGAGGCTGGTGGTCCAGCTCATTTGGAGTTGGAAGGCGAAGCCTTTGGCGGTTTTGTAGCCGATGTCGTTTTTGAGGACCTGGACGTGGGCGCGGGGGGCCTGTTGGAGCTGGTAGTAGGGCTTCCAGGCGCCGATGAGGGCGACGCCGACGAAGAAGACCCCGGTGAAGGCCATGACCTTGCCGGCGGTGCGGAGGGGATGGACCGGGGTGCGGGGGACGAAGGCCATAAGTCTTCTTCGAGTCTCGCAGATTTGGCCATAAAATCGGCGAATCGCGGTTCGATTTCTCTTGCACCGGCGCGGGATTCTGTGAAGAATTGGGACAGGACCGGGCATTTACTGGGGCTCGGATAGTTTTAATTGCCGCCGGGGAGGACAGGGCGGCGACGGTCCACAACAGGAGCCCTTTATGTGGATTGGATTTGTGCTGTTGCTTTTGGCGACGGCGGCGGTGGTTTTTTTGTCGCTGCATCGGATTGGAGCGACGGAGGTGGGTTTGGTGACGCGCCGGTTTTCGGCGCGGAAGTTGGATGACGATAACCCGATCGCCTTTCGCGGCGAGGCGGGGTACCAGGCTGAGTTGTTGATGCCGGGGCTGCGGTTTCAGCTTTGGCCGGTCTTTGGGGTGGAGAAGTACCCGTGGGTGCAGGTGCCGGCGGGGCAGATTGGCGTGGTGATTGCGCAGGTGGGCGCGCCGCTGCCGACGGGCGCCAAGAGCGGCTCGTATCAGCCCGGCTTCGGGCAGTTCACGGAGTTGGAGACTTTCGTACGGGAGGGCGGGCAGAAGGGCGTGCAGCGGCCGGTGCTGGCGCCGGGCACGACGCTGCCGCTGCATCCGGTGGCCTTTCTGGTCATCACGCGGGACCGTGTTTTCGGACGGCCGGTGGCCGAGCAGCTACAGGGGCAGGAGTTGACCCCGATGAGTTTCGGGCTGAGCCCGGCGGACTTGGAGGTGGTGCGGATTGCCAAGGAGGCGGGTGCGGAGGCGGACGTGATCGGGATCGTGTCGACGCTCGAGGGCGATCCGCTGTCGTCAGGCGATATTGCGAGCCGGCTGGGGCAGTTTGCGGATATCAGTGAGATGGAGCGGCGGGGCGAGGGGAGCGATGCCGAGGTGATTGAGCGGCTGTTCAGCAACAAGAACGAACTGCATAACAACTACCAGGATTTCCAGGCGTTTCTCGACCACGGGGGGCGCATCGGGCTGCAGCATGACCCGCTGCTGTATGGCGCCTACCTGTTGAACCCGTTTTTGGTGCGCGTCGAGAAGGTGCCGATGCTGGTGGTGGAGCAGGGGCAGGTGGCGGTGATCAAGGCCTATGTGGGCCTGGCGCCGTCGGATACCTCGGGCACGGAGTTTCCGTTCGGCACGCTGGTGCGGCCGGGGCATCGGGGTATCTGGCAGGAGCCGCTGCGGACGGGGAAGTATCCGATCAACCCTTATTGCTACAAGGCCGAATTGGTGCCGACGGCGATTCTGACGCTGAACTGGGCGGACCGGGTTTCGGCGGCGCATCATCTGGACGCCAAGCTCGAGCAGATTGTGGCCAAGAGCTCGGAGGGGTTTGTGTTCAAGATGGATTTGCAGGTGCAGATTCACATTCCGGACACGCGAGCGCCGCGGGTGATTTCGACGGTGGGGACCATTCGGAACCTGGTGGACGAGGTGCTGCAGGCGGCGGTGGGGAACCATTTCCGGGATACGCTGCAGTCGATGCCGGCGGTGCGGTTTGTGGAGACGCGGCAGCAGGTGCAGCGGGAGGCGTTTGGGCGGATCCGCGAGCAGTTGGCATCGTATTTTGTCGAGACGCGCGGGGTGTACATCCAGGACGTGATTCTGCCGCAGGATCTGGTGAAAGTGTTGACCGAGCGGGAGATCGCCAAGCAGGAGATTGCGACGTTTGAGCAGCAGAAGCAGGCGCAGCAGCAGCGGATTGAGACCGAGCAGGCGCGGGGTACGGCCGATATGCAGGCCGAGCTGGCGAAGTCGAAGGTGGGCGTGACGATCAAGTCGAACAACGCGAACGCGCGGAAGGCCGAGGCCGACGGCGAGGCGTTCTACATCGAACAGACGGGCCGGGCCAAGGGCGCCGAGGTGCGGGCGGTGGGTCTGGCGAAGGCCGAGGCTTACGATGCGCAGGTGAAGGCGTTTGGCGCGAACGCGACGGCGATTGTGAACGGCATCGACGCGATTGCCAAGAGCGGCATGCCGATTGTGCCGAACATACTCGTGGCGGGGGGCAACGGCGCCTCGCTCGACGGGTTGGCGGCGGTGCTGATGAAGTATCTGTCGCCGGGCAAGTAACTAGACGGTGCGGCGCCCCCGCCGGAAGCAGTGGATGATGCCGGCGGGGGCCGTTTCGGGCGCTTCGTAGGTGGCGCGGCCGGCGATGGCGGTGGGGTCGAAGACGGTGAGGTCGGCATAGTAGCCGGGGGCGAGGAGGCCCTGGCGGGGCATGGCGAAGCGGGCGGCGGGCTGGGCGGTGATTTTGTGGATGGCCTGTTCGAGGGGCATCCAGCGGCGTTCGCGGACGATTTCGCCGAGCAGGAAGGGGAAGGTGCCGTAGAGGCGGGGATGGGGGCGGCCTTTGACGTAGAAGCCGTCGCTGATGACGGTGCAGAGCGGATGGGTGAGGAGGTGGCGGAGGTTGTCGTCGGATTGATTGAAGGCGAGGATGTTGACGTTGGCGGATTCGACGCGGAGCAGGTGGAGAGCGGCGTCGACGGGGTGTTCGCCGAGGGTTTCGCCGATGCTGGCGAGGTCGTGGCCGACGAAGCGTTCGCTGGTGGGGGAGCCGACGGCGGTGATGAAGATGTCGCTCCATTGCTGGGGCGTTTGCTCGATCATGGTGGCTTTGATGCGGGCGCAGAGGGCGGGGTCGGCGAGGCGGGCGAGGAGGGCGGGAGCGCCGCCGTCGAGGGCCCAGGCGGGGAGGAGCTGGGTGAGGACGGTGCTGCCGGCGAGGTAGGGGTAGCTGTCGAAGGCGACGTCGATGCCTTCGTGGCGGGCGGCGGCGAGCTTTTCGAGGGCTTGGGCTTGTTTGTGCCAGTTGCGGCGGCCGACGGCCTGGAGGTGGGAGATTTGGAGGCGGCAGCCGGTGGAGCGGGCGAGGGCGAGCTGTTCGTCGAGCGAGTTGAGCAGGTCATCGCCGTAGCTGCGCATGTGGGTGGCGTAGACTTTACCGGCGCGGGCGGTGACGCGGCAGAGGGCTTCGAGCTCTTCGGTGGGCGCGGCGGAGCCGGGGGCGTACATGAGGCCGGTGGAGAAGCCGGCGGCGCCGCCGGAGAGGCATTCGGCGAGGCTTTGCTCCATACGGTCGAGTTCGGCGGGGGTGGCGGGGGCCTGGCTGGGGCCCATGGTGGCGACGCGGAGGGTGCCGTGGCCGACGAGGGAGTGGACGTTGACGAGGGTGGCGTGGGTGGCGGCGTCGGCGAGATATTGTTGCGCGTTGGGCCAGGCCCAGTCGCGGCCGTAGCCGAACAGGATGCCGTTGGCGAACTCCTGGACTTCGTGGCGGTGGGCGCCGCAGGGATAGGCGGAGAAGCCGCAGTTGCCGACGACTTCGGTGGTGACGCCCTGGTCGGTTTTGGCGCGGTGGCGTTCGAGTACCTGGAGGTCGGAGTGGCTGTGGAGGTCGATGAAGCCGGGGGCGATGAGGAGGCCGGTGCAGTCGAGGCGGAGGGCGTCGGCGGGCGGGGCGAAGTGGCCGAGGGCGAGGATGGTATCGCCGTCGAAGAGGAGGTCGCCGGGGGTAGCGGGGCTGCCGGAGCCGTCAATGAGGGTGCCGCCGTGGAGGAGAGTCATTCGAACGTAGTATAGAGCCGGGGCAGATGGCGCACAGGGTTTGGGTGAAATGGCGCAGGGGGGCGGCTTCGGCGTGGATATCGGGTGGGTTGCCGGTGGGCATTGGATTGCAGTCAGTTTCCTGGTTATGAGAATTCTTATTGGATTAGTTGGTTTGGGATTGTGGTCCGGCGGCGCGTTCGGGGCGGATGCGGGGGCGGGTAGGGCGGCTTATGACCGGTCGTGCAAGCGGTGTCACGGGGCGGACGGGGCGGCCAATGGCGCGATTGCGAAGATGCTGAAGGTGGAGATGCGGCATCTCGGTTCGAAGGAGGTGCAGGCGAAGCCGGACGCGCAGTTGCGGAAGGAGTCGGTGGAAGGGGTGGGGAAGATGAAGG
>JAINDL010000222.1 GCA_019931245.1 Bryobacteraceae bacterium CoA2 C42 | reverse complement strand
TGTTGACGATCTCGCCTGATGGTGGCCTGGCGTACGAGGCACTGGCGCCCAAAGAGGCGACAATCTGGTGGTTGTCCGTGTCCCTGGAGGACCGAAAGGCGGTCTTCGAAGAAAGTGGGATCGACACAACGACCGGACATTCATATGGCGGATTAAAGGTGTTGGACCTTACTCGCGGGACAGTGGCTAAGGCCTGTGAGCGCCCGAAACATCCCGAAGAGCCGAGCCCCGTACAACAGTGGCTTTTCCGCACCATCACCGGCGAGCTGGCTTATGTGGACAAAATTTCGGGGGATTACATCAGTTTTATGCAAGCCTTTAACTTAAGCGAGAAGGTACCGTGCGCGGAAAGTTTCTCGAAGACTGACCCTCAAGACACGTTGCAGGTTGTGGCGTCTGGCATGGCGGGCGTTGGACCTCTGGCAGACACCGGAACGGTTATCGTTATCAACAAAGATAATGGCACGATTCAGAAACGGTTCTCTGGTATAGAGAAACAACTGCTGGAGATACCACTGGGCTACGCGGTTCCGCCATTCATTCGAGGAGTGTTGGAGGACAATTTGGGCAGTCTGATCATTAACAATAACGATATGATGGTGGTTGCGCTGCATCCAGTGGGCGGACGTGAGATCGCTGTTTACCGCAAGCGCGACGGGAAGTGGCTTCACCGAGTTCATCCTGGTAGCGTCGAACGACGCCGGGCGTTTGGCCCGTATTTGGTTGGTATCGACTTGGATAACGTGAGTGCGGGCCGCAGGACAAATCCCGGGAGGCAGGCGTGGAGAAGTACGCAAGGGTTGCCCGGGTATCAGATCGATCACAAACTGGCCGAATGGGATCGGAGCGCAAACAAGAACAGGATCTATCCGGGACGGATTTTGATCTACGACGTTGATAAGGAAAAGACCATCTCGTTAGTTACCAGGCAGGCGGACAGCGAAGTGATTCTCATTGAGGGCGGATGGGTGTACTATCGGGCGGCGGATGAGTTACCGGGCGCCGTCCCCATAGGATTGGGAGGAGCGACGGAGTCAGCTACCCGGGGTCCCGGCGCGCCATGGGGGGAGCGTGGGGTGCGGCGCGGGTCGACGCGGCAGATGTCGGAGGGGGCGTGGGGCTGGAGGTTGCGGATTGTAGGCAGCTGGTTTTCTGGAGGAGCGGGCCGGGCGCCGGCTTGCAGCGGAGGCGGCCGAGGCGGGGCGGGCCGTGTTAGCCTTCGGGGCGGGCGCCTTCGTATCCATAGTGATTTGGGCCAGGCGGCACATTCAGACGGCGGACTCCTCGCCGGGCAGGGTGAACCGGCGGGCGCTACGCCTGTTGCGACGAGTCAGGCCCGCAAACCCTGTGCTCCGCCATGCCCGGCAGAGCGGCGTAGAGGGTGGCCCCGCGCTGATCGTGAAACCGGAGCAGGCGAAGACCGCAACCGTTATCCCCTCGGGCCAGGAACAGGGGAAGCGGCGCACAATCGAAGCGCGGCAGATTGGCGCCACCGGCACGACGGTCGATGCGTGGGGCCAGCGGAGTCCGGTTGGCAGCGCCGCGGCGAGTTTCGCGCCCCGGGTGCTGCCGGCCGGATCCGCGCACGGGCGGAACGTCTCGCCGACCCGCATTGACCATCGGACCGGCCAGGGCGACCGTCTCCTGTCGCGGTACTTACCGCTCCGGCAAGCGGTGCGAGACGCCGATGGTCGCGGCGGGGAGATAGCCAAGCGGCACGGAGGGGCAACGGGGCGAGGGAGATTGCCGCGAGGGCCGCTGGCCGAAGAGGAGGGAGAGGGGGAAGCGGCGTTACGAGCGGGGCCGGCGACGGTTGACCAGACCGAGGGCGACCAGACCGGTGGCCAGCATCAGGTAGGTCGAGGATTCCGGAATGGAATTGCTGGTGATCCTCGCCCGGATTTCAGTTGTACCGAAATCCACCTCCGGCGGATTCAGGGCGATCGGACTGGCGAGCACTTCATAGGTGATGGAGTTCGCGCCAGCACCGATGGAGGTACTCGGTAAGGACCAGGCGATGGTAGCAGTGCTGCTGAAGGCGTTGACGGAACCCGTAATACTGCCCACGGCAATGGAACCGTTGCCTGGGACAGGTAAAGTCTGCTTGAGGACGATGTAGAGGTTCAGGCCATCCAGCACCTGCGAGGGGCAAGCGGTGTTGCCGTTGACGCAAATGATTTCCAGGAGGCCGAAACTGGCGCTCGCGGAGGGATTGGCCGTCACCGTGCTTAGAGGAACCGGCGTATAAACAACTTGCAAGGAGCCAATATCCTGCTGCAAAACGCCGCAACCCGGGGAATTAAAGCAAAGCTCAGACGTATCCGTGCCGTAAGAAACGGTTGCCGCCGAGGCCCCGGCGGCCCCAAGCAAGAGGGCCAACAGCAGTTTTTTCATTGTTCTCCGAAGATCGTTCGCAGGTTCGAAGGCTCCCGACCTCATTTGTAGTACTTTCGTTATAGAACCGAGGATGATGATAGGATAATCCACTTGGCTCCCGCGGTCAATCGAACTTCGGGCGGGGAGCTCATTGCCGGGAGCAGGTGGAGATTGAGCCGCAGGTTAGAGTCCGGGGGATTCGTGAACTTGCGAAGAAACATGATTTTGGACCTCTCGTTCGGCGAGGGCGGCTTGGTGACCGAGGCGCGCATGGATCTCACCGGAATCGGCGGGATTGGCCGTGGGGCGGGGGTAGGTGGGCCGGGCGCATCTTGCTCAGGGTGGACGAGCAGTGCATTGCCGGGGTGGGGTTATTGGGACAGGCGGACAGGCGCAACCGCGAGGCTTGCCGGGCTTGGGCGAATTCCGTATCGACAGCCTGGATATCCGATGGATGGAACGGTTCCAGGAGTTGATTGCGGCGAACCCCGCGCCCCTGACGAGTGAAGCGCAGGGGCGTCTGCGCATCCTCGAAGAGGCGCGGGATTTGTGGGGGCTCATTCGGCAGGCGGAAGCCGAGGTTTTTTGCAGAGGAGCGAGGATTTTCATCAACCGCAGTTTCAGCGAAGCAACTTCGAAGGTACCGGAGGGGGGGGCACCGGAGGTCAAACCGCCGCTGTTCCCGCGTTTCAAGATTTACCCCGATGGTTACGATGAGCCGACACCGTGAGGGCAGAGGGACAGGGAAGGCCGCGAGGTTTTGGCGGGAGTTCGGGGGTAGGCGCTGTCCTGGGCGTAGCCGACCATCCTGCGGGAAGTTAGAAACATATCCAGGGAGTTCGAAGTTGGGTTCCTTATTGGGGCCGGTCGGCCAGGGCGAGGACCTTCCGGGTGACTGCGGGATCCGGGTCTTGATGGCGCTAGCCGCGGATGACGAACGGCTGGACCTCTTTTTCGAGGATTGCCCGTTTATGCGATTGGAAGAAGCAAGCGGACAGACCGAGCGCGGAAGATTCGCGGACGACGGAATCGAGTTCACGCTGCATGGCTTCGGCACGAAAGCTGGTGAGGCGATCGCGTTGAAACAGGGCGATGGCCGTGCGCCGGGCGGGGTCTGTTCGAACTCGGACGGCGGCTCGAGATGGGGCATCGAGAGGCCGACCGGTCGTCGGTGGAGAGCAGGAAAAGAACGGTGGCAGAGCTTCTTTTTTGTGCAGTTCGACGGATTCGACAAGATATCGGGCTATGGCAGCCGCCGCGGATTCAGGATCGAAAAAATGCACCAGCACACGAAGACCGACGATGGTCAACGGACGGCCCTTGAGGAGTTGTGGCAATTTACCCCGGAACGGATCACCCGCTACCGTGCGAACCCAAAGAGCTTCCGAGACGGGGGGGGACAGGCTGGCCCGAGTCAGGCGGCGGCAGCCCGGGGGGAGGGCCTGATGGCCGTTTGGGGGTGGAGGCGGGCGATGCGGACGGGCGGCGCGGTGGGGAGGAAGGTGATAGGCTAGCGGCGATTGTGATGGCGACGGGCTGGAGAGGATTAGGAATGCATCGACTGATTTGCCTGCTGGTGTGGGGAGGGGTGGTTTTGGCGGGGGAGCCGGTTCCGGGGTTGCGGGAGCGGGTGGAGATTCTGCGCGATAAGTGGGGCGTGCCGCATATCTACGCCAAGAATACGGATGATCTGTTTTTTGCGCAGGGCTGGATGGCGGCCAAGGACCGGTTGTTTCAGATCGACCTGTGGCGGCGGGTGGGGACGGGCAAGCTGGCCGAGGTGATGGGGCCGGAGGCGGTGGCGCGGGATCGCATCGCGCGGCTTGTGCGGTTTCGCGGCAACTGGGACGAGGAGTGGCGGTCGTACTCGCCGGAGGGCAAGGCGATCGCCACCGCGTTTACCCGAGGCATCAACGCCTACATTGCCAGCCTGCGGGGCAAGCGGCCGGCCGAGTTCGCGGCGGCGGGTTACGATCCCGGGCGGTGGTCGCCCGAAGACGTGACGGCGCGGGTGGCCGGCATTCTGATGACGCGCAACGCGCAGAGCGAGGTGAGCCGGACGCTGGAGGCGGCGCGGCGGGGACTCGAAACAGTGCAGCGGATTCTGCCGCCGGATCCGGCGGTGCAGCTCGCCTTTCCCGAGGGGCTCGACCCGGCGAGTATCACGAACGACATCCTGAAAGACTATACGGCCGCGATTGGCGGCGTGCGGTTTCCGGGCGAGCAGGGATCGAACAACTGGGTGGTGGACGGGACGCTGACGGCGACGGGCAAGCCGATATTGGCCAATGATCCGCACCGGCCGATTCAATTGCCGTCGCTGCGCAAGACGGTGCATCTGGTGGCGCCGGGCTGGGACGTGATGGGGGCGGGCGAGCCGGCGCTGCCGGGGGTGGCGCTGGGGCACAACGAGAACGTCGCGTTTGGCTTCACGATTGTGGGGATCGACCAGCAGGATCTGTTTGTCGAGAAGGTGAATCCGAACAACCCGAATGAGTACCTGTACCGGGGGGCTTATCGCGCCTTCGAGGTGGAGCAGCAGCAGATTGCGGTGCGGGGGGAGGCGGCGCCGCGGACGGTGACGCTGAAGTATTCGGTGCACGGGCCGGTGCTGCACGAGGCCAAGGGGTACGCGTATGCCCTGAAATGGGCGGGGCTTGAGCCGGGCGGGGCCGGGTATCTGCCGGCGCTGCGGCTGGCGCGGGCGAAGAACTGGAAGGAGTTTCTGGACGGGGTGCGGTATTACAAGATTCCGTCCGAGAACCTGATCTACGCCGACCGGCAGGGGAACATTGGCTGGGTGGCGAGCGGGTTGACACCGATCCGGAAGGGCGGGGCGACGGGGCTGTTTCCGGTGCCGGGGGACACGGACGCCTACGAGTGGGCGGGGTATCTGCCGTTGGAGAAGCACCCGCAGGTGTACAACCCGGCCAAGCACTACGTGGCGACGGCGAACCATAACATTCTGCCGCCCGGGTACAAGGAGCAGCTTTCGTATGAATGGGCCGCGCCGTTCCGGTATCAGCGCGTCGAGGAGATGCTGCGGGAGGGGGTGGCGGCGGGGCGGAAGTTTACGGTGGGGGATTTTGAGCGGATGCAGTACGACATAGTCTCGCTGCCGGCGCGGCGGCTGCAGGCGGTGGCGCGGCGGTGGCGGCCGGAGCGGCATCAGGGGGTAGTCGAGGAGTTTTTGCGGTGGGATGGGCGGGTGACGGCGGATTCGCGGATCGCGCTGGTGTATGAGCTGTGGATGTCGCGGATGGCGGGGGCGCTGTACGGCCGGGAGTGGGCGGGGAAGGCGGTGAGCGAGGAGACGATGCTGCGGGAGTTGGAGAAAGAGCCGGTGAACGGGCGGGCGCTGGGGGAGGCGCTGGAGGCGGGGTTGCGGGAGCTGGAGCGGCTGATTCCGGAGGCGAGCGAGCGGGTGTGGGGGACGCTGCACCGGTTGGCGCTGCGGCATCCGTTGAACCGGGCGGAGTTCGACCTGCCGCCGGTGGCGCGGCCGGGGGATGGGAATACGGTGATGGCGCAGAGCGGGGCGAATTTCCGGACGACGAACGGGGCATCGTACCGGCAGGTGATTGATTTGAGTGACTGGGACCGGTCGATGATGACGAACGTGCCGGGGGAGTCGGGGGATCCGGGATCGAAGCATTATGGGGATCTGCTGAAGGATTGGGCGGAGGGGCGGTACCATCCGATGCCGTATACGCGGAAGGCGGTGGAGGCGGCGACGGAGGAGCGGATTGTTTTGACGCCGGGGCGGTAGGCGGGGAGGGGCGAGACGGCGGGTTAGTTAGCCGCCGTTTCGCAACTGCTCGATGGCTTTGGTTAACACATCCACGGGCCGCTGGCCGGTCCAGTGATGGCGCACGACGCCCTTCTTGTCGACCACGAGAACGGTGGGAATCGCGCGAATTCCGTAGAGTTTGGAAACCTGCCGTTTGGTATCGTTCAACACGGCGAGCGAGAGCTTTTTATCCTTCACATAGTTCTTGGCGATGGCGCCACCTTCGTTATTGACGGTAAGGATAACGGTATCCGAGCCGGCGTATTTCTGATGCAGTTTGCTGATATCGGGTAACTCGGCGCGGCAGGGCGGACACCAGGTGGCCCAGAAGTTGATGAGGACCACCTTGCCGCGCAGTTCCGCGAGATCCACATTCTCTCCCTCCACGGTGGACAGCCGGAAGGCCGGCGCGGCGCGCCCTTCGAGCGACCGCCCCTGCTCGTTCGGGAACACGATCGACTCCTCCTTTTTCCACTTTTCCGGGGCGTTGAAGGCGAAGAGGCTGTCTTCGACCTGATCGCGGAGCGCGAACTTCCGCAGGCGCAGTTGCATCTTGAGATAGCCGTCGGCGTTGGTCACCTTCTCTTCGTGCTGGACGACCAGATACCGCTCGCGGTCGATCCAGACCGTGTGCTTCGATTTGCCGAGATCGATCTCGACGACTTCGCAGTCGGCCTTGGCATCGCCCACCTTGAGCGTTTGCGACTTGATCCATTTGGCCCGCGCAGCCAGTTTGCCGAAGACGGCGTAGCGGCCGACCAAGGAACTCGCCGCGGTGGCGGCGGGATCGCCCGGCTGGTCCTTGCTTTTGCCCTCGTCGTTTTTGTCTTCGTCGTCCTCGTCGTCGAGCAGAGCGAGCGTCTCTTGCGCCCATCTCTTTTCTGAGGGAAGCGCCCGCCAGGTTGTTTCGCCGTTAGTGACGAGCAGCGTTTCGACAGCCGCGTTCCGGTAGCGGAAATGGAGTTTGGCGGGCTTCTTTACGGCCAGCGTGAGGTTCGACTCGGCGGCGCCGAGCGCCCCATTTTTCACGAGTTCGTCCTTGCGAACGGCGTCGAAGTAGTAGGCGTCGAGGGTGGAGTAGCGCTTGCCGAGCTCTTCGAGCAGGGCAGCGACATCTGGGGGGGCAGCGGGGGGGGCAGCGGCCGCGACCCCGGCGAACAGGAACGATAACCACCACTTAGCGTTTGTCATAGGCTAACTCCACGAGTCCATTGCGATAATCAAGCGTCATCCGGAGCACATCGAGGGCTTCGCGGCCCAGCAGGCCGCCCATTGCGAACCCAAACTCGTCACTGCTCTTTTCGAGATCAAAGGCGAGCGCCACAGGCAGGTTCTGGCGCAGGCGGGCGAAGCTGAGTTCGACGCGCTCGGCGCGGTACACCTTGTCGACCTTGCCGCTGACGCCCCTCACCTCGACGCGGTCCTCGCGGGAGACGGAGCTCACCTGGCGGGAGAGATCCTCGGAAAGCAGGTTGGAAGATGCTCCGGTATCGAGCAGAAAGAGCCCTTGCGCCTTGCCGTTGACGCCCACGGGGAGAAAAAAGTGCGAGCGGGAGCGAATCACGGCGGAGTAGTGTTTGTTGGCTTCGGTGCGCTGCCGGTCGCGCGGCTTACTGTCCGGATCGTCGATGGGCGCAAGCGTTAACTTCCTTTTCGGCGGATCCATCGTTACGAGAAACTTCGAAAACACGTCCGTGCCGATCAGGCCATCGCTGCCGCCAATCCGCCGGCTGTCGGAGACGCGCACCGGGAAGTTGGCAAACCGCAGATCGCCGATCTCGACGGAGTTGGCGAGCGCTACGGTGGACTTGGGCGCCTTGTCGTCGCCCACGCCGCGCAGTTCCGTTTTTTCGTGGGAGAGCACGTCGAGCCCGAATTTTTTCACGCCGTTCGAGGCCAGCAGGATTCCGGAGGCGCCCGTATCCACCATCAGGCGGGCCATGGCCTTGCCGTTGAAGCGGACCTCCAATCCCCACGCGCTGGTCTGCGCCGCGGCGTTGCGGAGGGGGGCGAGCGGCAACTGATACGGCCCGTACGGACTCTTCAGTTCGCGGAGATTGCGCCCCCGCAGCAACTTGTCGGTTTCGATGTGGACGCGCAAGGGGGCAACCGCCTCGGCCTTTGCCCCATAGAGGGCGAGCGCCGCTTCGAGGCGTTGAATATGCTCGTCAAAGTCCTCGAGAGAGTTGGCGTGGAGTTGCGCGAGGTCGGCGTCGTTCGGTTCGAGCCGGAACGCGCTCTGGAAGAACCGCTCGGCGGCCTCGGGCATGGAACTGACGGAGTAGCATCGCGCCATTCCCGCCCAGGCCTCCGGGATTTTTGGATTCTTGTCGATCGCCTGTTTGAAACTTTGGGACGCCTCGGCGAGACGCGCCTGGCGAAACAGGACGCGGGCATGGGCCGCGATGACGTGCGGATCGTCCCCGAATCGATCGCGGGCGCGCGAGGCCGCATCGGCCGCCGCCCTGGCTTTCTTCGCCGCCACGAGCGCGTGAATGTAACCGGCGTGCAGCTCCGGATCGCTATCCCGTTCCGTCAGCGCGGCGGCGTAGGAGGCGACGGCGTCCAGATAGAGGCCGGAGAGCAACTGCTGGCGCGCCAGCGCCGCGGTTGGTGGCGCTGCCCGCAGGAACGCTGTAACTGTGGTGGCCGCAAGAAACTGCCTTCTGCGCATTAGCGGTTAGTCTAAGACGAATAGTTCCGGGGGTCAAGCGGAGCGCGATAGCCACTAATGGGTTCGCCGGAGGAGTTACAGCGGGCTGGAGTCAAGATCCGGGAGGGGCCGCCGCGTTGGGGGCGCCCGGGCGAAGCGTGACGGGTGGAAAGGAGGGCGACGGGGAACGTTCCGCTGGTCGCGGCCCGCGGGTTCGCCGGCGTCGGGCGATCTGCCAGGCTGCAGGCAGAGTGACGATGCATCGCGGGCAGCTGTTATTCGTGGCGCTTCCGTGGGCGTCCTCCGCTTGGGGGGCGGGTGGGCCGGTGGAGGTGCCGGTGGTGTGTCTGACCAATACCCGGGCGGCGACGACGCCGGAGGCGGTGCGCGCCTTCCGGGCCGGGGTGTGGGCTGCGGCCGTCCGCTCGTTCGCCGAGGGCGGGGTGGCGCTGCGGGTGAGGGAGCGGACCGGGGAGATTCCGCAGTACCCGAGTTCCCGGCCGCGGTTTGTGGGTCTCGCACGCGGCGAGGTGAATGTGGTGCTGACCGACCCCATTGCGCTCGAATGGGACCGTGGCCGGCAGGTGGCGGGCGGTTCGACGGTGTACGAGGGCTACGTGGTGTGCGTGAGCTGCTGCATGTGTTTTCGGGAGACGTGTTCGCCGCGCGGGGCGGCCGGTGGCGGCGGTACCGGCGGGAGGGAGAGGTGGATTGGCTGGCGACGCGGCTCTGGCTGAGCGGGGACACGACGGAGGTACGCCGGGCGGCCGAGGCGCATCTCGAGCGAATGCAGAAGATGCGCTGAGCGGGCGCGGGGCGGGCGTTAAACCAGGGGCTTGGTGCTGACGGCCGGCGAGGACTCGCGGGTTTTGACGATGCCGGCGTCGAAGGACTCCCATTGGGCAGCCATTTGGGCGGCGCGGGCGGGTTGGTCTTTGATGAGGTTGTGCTGTTCGGCGCGGTCGCGGCGCATGTCGTAGAGCTCCCAGGGGCCTTGTTTGCCGGTGGCCACGAGTTTGTAGTCCCCCTGGCGGAGGGCGCGGTTGTTGGAATGGTTGAAGTAGAGGAAGTCGTGGCCGATGGATTGATCGCGGGCGAAGGCGGGGGCGAGGGAGCGGCCGGGCATGGGGGGCGCGCCTTCGGCGACGGGCTTACCGCCGGCGAGGTCGAGCATGGTGGGGACGATGTCGATGAGATGGCCGGGGGTGTGGCGGATCTTGCCGGGATCCTTGATGCCGTTGGGCCAGTGGACAATGCAGGGCGAGGAGATGCCGCCTTCGTGGACCCAGCTTTTGTGGAGGCGGAAGGGAGCGTTGGCGGCGCTGGCCCAGCCGGGGCCGAGGCAGAGGTGGGAGTAGCCGGAGCCGGGGGCGGCGGCGGGGTCGTGGCCGTCGTTGCGGATGAGTTGTTCGGAGCTGGCGCCGTTGTCGGAGACGAATATGATGACGGTATCGCGGTAGGCGTCCATCTGTTTGAGCTTGTTGATGACGCGGGCGAGTTCGGTGTCCATGCGGGTGATCATGGCGGCGTGGATGGCCATTTTGAGACGCTGGAACTTTTTCTGTTCGGGGGTGAGGGAGGCCCAGGGGGCGGCCTCGTAGACTTCGCCGGGGCCGAACTTGGCGGCCTGTTCAGCGTAGTTGGTGTTCCAGGCGGGGCGCATGGCGGGTTCGAGGGGGGCCAGGGAGCAGTTGACGAGGCCGGCGCGCTTCATGCGGGAGAAGCGGCGTTCGCGGGCGGCGTCCCAGCCGTCGGCGAAGTGGTCCTGGTATTGGTCGATGTCGGCTTGGAGGGCGTGGAGGGGGAAGTGGGGGGCGGTGAAGGCGAGGTAGAGGTAGAAGGGGTCGTTCTTGTGCTGCTGGTGGTGTTGGTCGAGGAATTTCACGGCGTGGTCGGCGATGGCGATGGTGCCGTAGTAGTTGTCGGCGGGTTTGGGTTGGGGGAGGGCGACGTCGTCGAGGAGGTGGCGGCGGGGCCAGAAGAAGCGGTCCTGGTCGAGGAGAGTGTAGGAGTGATGGAAGCCGGCGCCGGCGACGGGTTTGAAGCGGAGGTGCCATTTGCCGGAGTGGTAGGAGCGGTAGCCGAGGGGCTGGAGGTATTCGGGGGCGAATTTGGTGTAGGAGGGGATGCGGCCGGGGGTCATGACGTCGCAGGCGTTCTGCTGGGCGTAGTAGCCGGTGGTGATGCAGTTGCGGGAGGGGCCGCAGCGGGCGGTGGAGTAGAACTGGGAGAAGCGGAGGCCGTGGGCGGCGAGGGAGTCGAGGGTGGGGGTGGCGATGTCGCCGCCGTAGCAGCCGGCGTCGGAGAAGCCCATGTCGTCGGCGAGGACGATGAGGAAGTTGGGCTTTTTGGGGGGCGGGGGGGCGGCGGCG
>JAINDL010000090.1 GCA_019931245.1 Bryobacteraceae bacterium CoA2 C42 | reverse complement strand
GTCGAGAACCGGCACTACGTCACCGATATCCACGCGACGGTGCTGCATCAGTTGGGGATTGACGCAAGAAAGCTCGAGGTACCCGGGCACAAGCGGATCGACCTCGACTACGGCGAGCCGATCCACCGGATCATTGCGAAAAGTTAGCGGGCGTAAGCTTAGCGCCAGGTTTTGTCGTCGAAGCGCTTGAGACCGACCGACTGATTGTCGGGCAGCACGCCAAGGGCGAGGACGGCGAAGGTGAACACGCGCGTGTTGGCTTCGAGGTGGCCGCCGAAGGCTTTGTCGGGATCGGCGAAGGTGAGATGGCAGTGGACTTTGCCATCGAGGACGAAGCCGCTCATGGAGATTACGTCGGCCGAGGTGTTGGGGTTTTCGAGATAGAGGTTCTTTGAGGGGAACGTGCGGTTGATGACCATGTGGTAGTGGGTGGAGATGGCCGAGCCGATGCCGGAGAGGATGACGGCGTTGCGGATCTTCTGTTCGGCGACGTGGCGTTCGATGGCGGTGAGCAGGCTGGCCTGATTCTTGACGCGGATGACGACCACGCGTTCGAACTGCGTCGAGATGGCGACGGATTCGGGGACGGCGGGGTCGAGGCCTTTGGCGTCGTCGGCGGGGGTGGTGGCTTTGACGACTTCGGTGCGCTTAACTTGCGCGGGCAGCAGCAGCGCGGTGAGACAGAGGGGAAGCAGGAGGCGGAGCATGGGCTTCCAGGGTATCGCGTCCCGGCGAGCGCAAGCCGGAGAGGTACTTCCGCACCGAGGACTTGGCGCGGGCGACGCGGACGCGGACGGCGACCGGGGAGATGCCGAGTTGGGCGCCGAGTTCGCCGCTGGTGCGGCCGTCGATGTAGGTGGCGAGCAGGAGCGAGCGGTCGGGTTTGGGGAGGGGGCGGAGGATCTGCTGGAGGTAGAGGGGGCGGGTGTCGGGCTGGATGGTGGCGGCGGTTTCGGTAAGGTTTTGCATGGTGCGGGCCTTGCGGAAGTCCATGTGGCGGAGATTACGGGCGATGGTGCAGACCCAGGATTGGACGGCGGAGACGTCGCGCAGCTGTTCGCGGCACTCCCAGCCGCGGGCCCAGGCGGCCTGGGCAATCTCTTCAGCGCGTTCGGCGTTGCTGCCGGAGGCGCGGAGGTAGTTGACGGTCTGGTGGAAGAATCCCCGGTAGGCGGCGGCGAACTGGTTGGCGGTGAGGACGGCGAGGTGCGGATTGCAGGTACCCATATGGCGGCTGTAGTGCAGTTGGGTTACCAAACGGCTCGATTGACAGCGGCGGCGGGTTGGCATAGGGTCAGTCGGTATGGGATGGACGGAACAATTCGGCCGGCGGGAGCTGCTGCTGGCGTTGGCGAGCGGGCGAGCGGTGCAGGGGCAGTCGGTGCAAGTGACGCCGTGGCAAGCAGTTGCGGAGGTTTATGGCGTCCAGGTGGCCGCGGAGCGGTGGGCGGTGCTGGGGCCGGTACTGGACCGGAGGCGGGCGAATGTAGAGGCGCTGCGGCGATTCCGGGTGGACGAAGAGGTGGCGCCGCTGGGGGATTTCACGATATGATAATAAGTTCCCTCTATTATGAATCTATTAGCTTGGGGTGTTTCCCTCTTTTTTGGGGCGGTGTTGGGGCTGAACGCGCAGGTCCGCTGCGCCGGGACGGTGCAGGACGCGGCGGGCAAGCCGCTCAGCGGCGTGGCGGTGGAGCTGGCGCCGGCGGGGCTGCAGGGGGTATCCGGGGCGGACGGCCGGTTTCTATTGGAGGGCGGGTCGGGGGGCGGGGAGCAGACCTTGACGGTCAGCGGCCGGGGTTACCTGCCGCAGCGGCTCGCGGCGGGCGAGTGCCGGGATTTGGTGGTCCGGATGGAGACGATCCAGACGACGATTGAGGTGCGGGAGGCGTCGCCGGACTTTTTGGCGACGGCGTCGGTGAGCGTGACCAAGTCGCCGGTGAATCTGATTGATCTGCCGTATGCGGTGCAGGTGATTCCGAAGGCGCTGCTCGAAGACCGGAACATACAGGACGTTAAAGACCTGTACCGAAACATCAGCGGGTTGACCGATTCGCCCTATTCGGCGATGACGCTGCGCGGGTTCACGCAGCGGGAGGTGCTGTTCAACGGGGTGCGGGGCAATCCGTACGGGAGTCTCGATAACGACATTAACGACGCGGGGTTTTCGACGAGCCAGGGGCGGTTGACGAACGTGGAGTTTGTGGAGGTTTTGAAGGGACCGGCGGGGGTGTTGTTCGGCGGGGGCGAGCCGGGCGGGGTGGTGAACTTCGTGACGCGGAAGCCGCGGCAGGCGCCGGCCGGGGAGGTGAGTTTCCGGGCGGGTTCGTTTGGGCAGCGGGGCGGGCACGGGGAGGCGACCGGGCCAGTGGGGCGGATGAAGAATCTGTTTTACCGAGCGGCGGCGTACGGGGAGGACCGGCGGATTTTCCGCTACAACTCCGGTAGCGAGAATCTGCATTTGGCCGGGGGGTTGTCTTGGCGGGCGGGCGAGGCGACGTCGGTGGGATTCGAGTATGAGTACATCGACCAGAATCTGCTGGCGCACCGGTTACGCGGCGTTCCGGTGAACGCGGCGGGGACGTGGCTGGCGGCGCGGGAGTGGACGGCGAGCGAGCCGACCGACCGGAGCGAGTTGCAGGCGCGGGTGTTTCAGACGCGCGTCGACCACGCCTTCACGTCGACCTTCCGGACCGACGTGAGCCTGCGGTTTTTGAACTACGACCGGCCGGAGCGGTACCACGAACCTCGCGGCATTAACGCCGACGGGCGGACGATGCGGCGGGAGTACCGGGACCAGTTCCGGGGCAACCAGGACGTGGGCTTGACGGCGAACTTCTATAACCGCGCGGGGCGGCATAACCTGACCTGGGGCGCCGAGTTCGTGCGGCAGGACTGGCGGGGGCGGTACGGTACAGCGCGGGAGGCTGAGCGGGGCGGGCCGGTGGTGGGGATTGACCTGCTGGCGCCGGTGTACGGGCGGAGCGTGTTTCCACCGATTGCGGCGGGGGCGTATACGAACCAGTCGGTGGTGGCCAACCGGATGGGTTTCTTCGGGCAGGACCAGTGGGAGTTAACGCCGCGGCTGCAGGTGCTGCTGGGGGGCCGGGTGGAGCGGTTTACCGATGACGGGCGGGCCGGGGCGCTGCCGCTGCGCAACGAGGTTGCGGCGATGACGGGGCGGGCGGCGGCGGTGTACCGGATTTTGAACTCGCTGTCGGCGTTTGCGAGTTTTTCGAACTCGTTTAACCGGGCACCGTCGCTGGCGCAGACGCCGCTGGCCAACGGGCCGCACGACCCGGAGCGGGGACGGCAGTTCGAGGCCGGCCTCAAGAATGTATTCAGTGGCGGGCGCGTGCTGTTGAACGCCTCGTGGTTCCGGATTCAGAAGAGCAACGTGCTGCGGCTGGACCCGGCGTTTGGGCCGAACGGGGACAATTTCGCCGCGGTGTTTCCGATTGGGCGAGTGCGGAATCAGGGCGTAGAGCTCGACGTGACCGGGCGGGTGACGAAGGATTTGAGCGTGGTGCTGAATTACGCGCTGCTCGACAGTGAGATTCTGGCCGACCGGTTCACACCCGCGGCAGTGGGGCGGGCGCTGCCGAACGCGGCGCGGCATTCGGGCGGGGTTTTTCTGCGCTACGACGTGGCCCGGACGGGGACGGGGATCCACATTGGCAGCGAGTTCCGGGGGCGGCGGTTTGAGCCCTACGCCGGATTTGCGGCCGACCGGTATGCGATTTTGGATTTCGGGATCTTTCAGAAGATGGGTAAGCGCCTGGAGTTGCGACTACAGTTAGACAACGCGTTTGACCGGCTGTACGCCACGGCGAGCCTGTTTGCGGCGCGCGCGGGCAATGTGCCCGGGGCGCCGCGGACGGCGACGGTGGCGCTGCACTTCCGCACCGGGCGGACTAAGTAGTGCAACGGCAGCGGGAGACGGCGATCGACCTGCTGCGCGGCCTGGTGATGGTGATCATGGTGATTGATCACGCGCAGGAGTATCAGGCGGGTCCGGGCCGGGGGCTGGTGACGGACCCGATGAACCTGGCGGTGACGCCGGGAATCGTCTATTTCTGGCGGATTCTGGCGCATTTTTGCGCTCCGTGTTTCACGCTGCTGATGGGGATGAGCGCGGCGATCAGCGGGGCGTCGAGCGGAAAGCTGGTGAAGCGGGGCCTGGTGCTGTTGGCGCTGGAGGCAACGGTGATGAACTGGGCGTGGACGTTCAATCCGTTCTGGCACCGGTATTTCTTTCAGGTGATTGGGGCGTTGGGGTGCGCGATGATTGCGCTGGCCGGGGCGCGGCGGTTTTCGGGGCCCGTGGTGGGCGGGGTGGGCGTGGCGCTGGTGGCGGGGCATAATCTGTTTGACGGGGTGCACTTCGCGGCGGGGACGGCGGGGCATTGGGTTTGGTCGCTGTTGCACGAGAAGAACGTGCTGGCGTTGGGGGGCGGGTTCGAGGTGCGGACGACGTATCCGATTGTGCCGGTGGTGGGATTGGCGTTGTGCGGCTATGCGCTGGCGCCGCTCTACACGGGGCGGAGCCGGTGGGTGGAGCGGCTGGGATGGGCGGCGGTGGGCGCGTTTGTGGTGTTGCGGGGGACGGGAGTTTATGGGGATCCGCACGGGTGGGACGGGAGTGTGGCTTCCTTCTTCAACGTGACGAAGTATCCGCTGTCGCTGCAGTTTGTGCTGATGACGGTGGGGCCGGCGCTGCTGTTTCTGGCCTGGGGACGGGGGTGGCGGCAGGCGCAGTTGGAGCAGTTGGGGCGGACGGCGATGTTTTTCTACATCGGGCATCTGGTGCTGCTGCACGCGGCGGCGTTAGGGGTGGCGGTGGGGATGGGGTGGCCGATTGATCTGGCGGGGCGGTTTGGCGGGATCCCGGAGCAGGTGGGCTTTCCGGTGTGGGCGACGGCGCCGCTGGCGGGGTTGGCCATCGCGGTGCTGTATCCGTTGTGCCGGTGGTACGAGCCGCGGCGGTGGCGATATCTGTAAGATGGCGGGATGATGGACTTGACGGCGGGAGAGTTGGCGCCGATGCTGCGGGCCAAAAAGATCTCTCCGGTAGAGCTGGTGCGGGCCTCGCTTGCGCAGATTGAGAGGCTGAATCCGCGGGTGCAGGCGTTTTTGACGGTGACCGGGGAGCGAGCGATGGCGGCAGCGCGGCAGGCCGAGGAGGAGATCCGGCGAGGGCGTTACCGGGGGCCGCTGCACGGGATTCCTTACGCGGTGAAGGATATTGTGGCGACGAAGGGGATCCGGACGACGAACGGGTCGCGGGCGACGGCGGAGTGGGTGCCGGAATATGAATCGACGGTGACGGAGCGGCTGGAGGCGGCGGGGGCGATTCTGGTGGGGAAGTTGAATCTGCTGGAGTTCGCGATGGGGAGCGGGCAGCGGGGGCTGGTGGCGCCGGCGCGGAATCCGTGGAGTTTGGCGCACTCGCCGTCGGGGTCGTCGAGCGGGTCGGGGGCGGCGCTGGCGGCGCGGATGGTGCCGTTGACGGTGGGGACGGACACGGGCGGTTCGATCCGGGGCCCGGCCAAGAGCTGCGGGGTGGTGGGATTGAAGCCGACCTACGGAAGGGTGAGCCGGCACGGGGTGACGACGCTGAGCTGGACGCTGGACCACGTGGGGCCGATGGCGCGGACGGTGGCGGACGTGGCGGCGATGCTGGCCGGGATGACGGGGGCGAAGGAGCGGAAGCGGCAGGGGGACGGGGTGAAGGGGCTGCGGATCGGGTGGGTGGAGGGGTATTTGTGGGAGCACGTGGAGCCGGCGGTAGGGGCGGCGCTGCGGGCGGCGATGGAGGTGCTGGAGGGGTTGGGGGCGGTGCGGGTGGCGGTGGAGATAGCGCATGCCGAGATGGCGACGCCGGCGTTGGGGGTGATTTTGGGGGCGGAGTCGGCGAGCGTGCATGAAGAGCGGCTGCGGGAGTCGGCGGGGTTGCTGGATCCGCTGGTGCGGGAGCGTTTGGAGGCGAACTCGCTGTATTCGGCGATGGACTACATCAAGGCGCTGCGGGTGCGGACGGTGCTGCGGGAGGAGATGCGGCGGGTGTGGGGGAGCTGCGATGCGGTGCTGTTGCCGTCGGGGAACCCGGCGCCGTTGCTGGAGCAGGAGGTGGTGGAGACGGACCTGCCGCCGGCGGTGGCGCGGCCGGCGCGGCCGGACACGTTTAATCTGGCGAACCTGACGGGGATTCCGGCGCTGGTGCTGCCGTGCGGGTTTACGGCGGGGCCGCCGGTGCTGCCGATGGGGCTGCAGTTGTGGGGGCGGCCGAACGGGGAGGCGACGTTGTTCCGGATTGGGCAGGCGTATCAGGAGGCAACGGATTGGCACAAGCGGCGGCCGGCGATTTTGGGCTGAGAATCTGGCTGACGCGCGGCGACTATCGACTGGATGCTCGCGACGAAGACAGAGGCCTGCCCGGTTTGCCGATCCGCGGCGTATGCCCGGGAAGTGGAACGGTTTGGGGAGTTTCGGGGGATGGAGTGCGGGCGGTGTTCGCTGCAGTACACCGACCCGCTGCACTATGACGAGGCGGCCTACCGGCGGGCGTACTCGACGGATGCGGGCTCAGAGGCGGCGTATGTGCCGAGTGTGCAGTGGGCGCGGGAGTTATCGGCCGGCGGGGAGGAGGCCGAGTGGCTGATCAGCGCGGCGCAGCGGCGGGCGCTGGCGATTTTGGAGGGGGAGTTGGGGCCGGGGGCGCCGGTGCTGGACGTGGGATGCGGGACGGGGTGGTTTCTTGTCTGCGGGCGGCGGCGGGGTTGGGAGATGAGCGGGTTGGACGTGGGGGAGAGCAACGTGGCGGTGCTGCGGGAGAAGGGATTTCGCTGCGCGACGGCAGAGGTGGGGGCGTATCCGGCGGGGTGGCCGGAGCCGCGGGCGGTGACGCTGTTTGAGGTGCTGGAGCATTTACCGGATCCGCTGGCGTTGCTGGGTGCGGTGCGGGAGCGGTTTCCGGAGGCGCCGCTGGTGCTCTCGGTGCCGAGTCCGCGGCGGTGGACGCGGCTGGGCGGGGAGCGGGATTTGGCGGATTGGCCGCCGAATCATTTGACGCGGTGGACGCGGGAGAGTTTGGAGCGGGCGCTGCGGCAGGTGGGCTACCGGGACGTGTGGACGGAGTATCCGGCGGCGGACGGGCGGGAGTTTGCGCAGGTGGGGTTGCGGGGGATTTTGCGGACGCGGTGGGAGGGGCGGCGCGGCGGGGAGGCGGCGGCGCTGTTGCCGGAGGCGGGAGCGTTGCCGCCGTTGGGGGAGGCGATGGGGCGGTGGCGATGGAAGCGGCGGGTGGGGGAGCCGTTGGCGTGGGCGTTTCGGGCGGTGGGGTGGTCGGCGATCTCGATGTTGGGGGTGGCGCGGAGGTAGGGCGTGGGGACGTACGATAGGTGGATGGGAACTTTGCGGGGCAAGACGCTGTTCATCACGGGAGCGAGCCGGGGGATCGGCCTCGCCATTGCGCTGCGGGCGGCGCGGGACGGGGCCAATATCGTCATCGCGGCCAAAACGGCGACGCCGCATCCGAAGCTGCCGGGGACCATCTACACGGCCGCCGAGGAGATTCGGGCGGCGGGGGGACGGGCGCTGCCGGTGGCGGTCGACATCCGCGAGGAGGAGCAGGTGCGGGCAGCCGTCGAGGCCGCCGCGGCGGAGTTCGGCGGCATCGACATTCTCGTCAACAACGCGAGCGCGATTTCGCTCACGCCCACGGCGGAGACGCCGATGAAGCGTTTCGATCTGATGATGGGGATCAATACGCGGGGCACGTTTCTGTGCACGCAGCAGTGCCTGCCGCATCTGCGGCGGGCGGCGAATCCGCAGGTGCTGATGATTTCGCCGCCGCTTGATCTTTCGCCGCGGTGGTTCGGCCCGCACGTGGCGTATTCGATCGCCAAGTACGGGATGAGCCTGTGCGTGCTGGGGATGGCCGAGGAGTTTCGGCCGTGGGGAATTGGCGTGAACGCGCTGTGGCCGCGGACGATTATCGCCACGGCGGCGCTGCAGGTGATTCCGGGGGCGCCGGTCGAACGGGCGCGGAAGCCGGAGATTATGGCCGATGCCGCGTGGCAGGTGCTGACCGGGGAGGGCCGGGCGCGGACCGGGGAGTTTCTGCTCGATGAGACGGTGCTGCGAGAGGCCGGGATGACCGATTTCACGAGCTATGCCGTGGACCCGGAGCAGGAGTTGGTGACGGATCTGTTCGTGTAGCGGCTACGGAGTGGGCGTGCGGCCGAGCTCCCATTTGGCGATGCTTTCGAGGTGCACCTCGTCCGGCCCGTCGGCGAGGCGGAGCGTGCGGGCGTTGGCCCACCAGGCGGCGAGGGGGAAATCGGGACCGACGCCGGCGCCGCCGTGGACTTGAATGGCGCGGTCGAGGACGCGGAGGGCGACGTTGGGGGCCACCACTTTGATGGCCGCGATTTCGGTGCGGGCGGCTTTGTTGCCGACGGTGTCCATGAGCCAGGCCGCTTTGAGGGTGAGCAGGCGGGCCTGTTCGATTTCGATGCGGGAGTGGGCGATTTCGGCGCGGAGCGAGCCCATTTCGGCCAGGGGCCGGCCGAAGGCGACGCGGGCTTTCGCGCGGCGGCAGAGGTATTCGAGGGCGCGTTCGGCGACGCCGAGCAAGCGCATGCAGTGGTGGATGCGGCCGGGGCCGAGGCGGCCCTGGGCGATTTCAAAGCCGCGGCCTTCGCCGAGCAGGAGGTTCGCGGCGGGGACGCGGACGTTGGTGAAGGAGAGTTCGCCGTGGCCGTGGGGCAGATGGTCGTAGCCGTAGACGGAGAGGAGCCGCTCGATTTTGATGCCGGGGGTATCGAGCGGGACGAGGATCATGGACTGCTGCTGATGGCGGGGGGCTTCCGGATTGGACTTGCCCATGAAGATGGCGAGTTTGGCGCGGGGGTCGCCGGCGCCGGTGGTCCACCATTTGCGGCCATTGAGAATGTAGTCGTCGCCGTCGCGGACGATGGTGGCGGCGATGTTGGTAGCGTCGGAGGAGGCGACGGCGGGTTCGGTCATGCAGAAGACCGAGCGGATTTCGGCGTTGAGCAGGGGGGTGAGCCAGGTTTCCTTCTGGGCGGGGGTGCCGTAGCGGGCGAGGACTTCCATGTTGCCGGTGTCGGGCGGGGAGCAGTTGAAGACCTCAGGGGCCCAGGGGACACGGCCCATGATTTCGCACAGCGGGGCGTATTCGAGGTTGGACAGGCCGAGTTCGGGGAGGAAGAGGTTCCAGAGGCCGGCGGCGCGGGCGTGGGCCTGGAGGTCCGGCAGATGCTCCGGGGTATAAGCCGGCTCGAGCGGGTAGACGTGCTCGTCCATGAAGGCCTGGAGGCGGGCCTGCCAGGCGAGGGAGGCGGGGGTGGGGGCGAAGTTCATCGGTGGGTGCGCCATCCTGGTTCGGGGAGATGAGGGGTGGTATTGAAGGTCTGGAGATGGGTTTGGCCGTGGTGGCGGCGGAAAGTGGTGAGCGAGGAGTTGAGCAGGGCGCCGGCGAAGCGGAAGGGGTTGGGGGCTTCGATGGCGAAGGTGACGCAGAGGGCGATGGGGGTGGCGGAGGTGGAGACGAGGATGTGGCCGTCGGGGAGGGCGGCGAAGGCTTGTTGGATGCGGGTGCGGAAGGCGTCCCAGGTTTCGGCGTCGGAGGGGAAGCGGCCATCGACCCAGGCGTGGATGACGGCGATGTCGGCGGCGGTCCAGCGGCGGTGGACGGGGTTGCGGGGGTCGGCGGATTCGGCGCGGAGTTGTTCGTAGGCGGCGGCGAAGGTGGGGTCGACGGCGGCGAGTTGGGGGGCGAGGGAGCGGTAGACGGCGTCGAGGTCGAACTCGTTCCAGGCGGGGAGGACGGTGGGCGGGGGGAGGTGGGGGCAGGCTTGGTGGAGGAGTTGGGCGGTTTGCTGTTGGCGTTCGAGGGCGCCGGTGAGGAAGAGGTCGCAGGGGTGGTCCTGGGTGGCGAGGTAGGCGCCGAGGCGGGTGGCCTGATCGCGGCCGAGGGGGGAAAGGGTGTCGTAGAGGTCGCGGGAGCCGGCCTGGCCGTGGCGGACGAAGGTGAGGGTGCTCATAACAGAGAGTGGGCCTCTTCGAGGAGGGCGGCGACGCTTTGGTCGAGGTGGGCGAAGCGGGGGTCCTGCGTTTGGCCGCGGAGCCAGCGGGCGTAGATCTGTTGGAGGATGACGGCGAGTTTGAAGCGGCCCAAGACTTCATGATAGGGCAGATGGCGGAGGCTGCGGCCGGTTTGGCGGGCCCAGGCGGCGGCGAGTTCGGCGCGGGAGAACCAGCCGGAGCCGGGGGCGTGGTCCCAGTAGGTGAGGGCGAGGCCGAGGTCGATGAGGGGGTCGCCGAGGGTGGTCATCTCCCAGTCGAGGACGCCGGTGATGGCGGCGCCCTGGAGGACGACGTTGTCGAGCTTGTAGTCGTTGTGGACGAGGGAGGGCGGGGCTTCGGGGGGGAGGTGGGCGGCGAGGAAGTCGAGGACGCGGGTGGCGTCCGGGGAGTGGGGCGTGGCGGCGTGGCGCCAGCGTTCCGACCAGCCGGCGACCTGGCGGGCGACGAAGCCGGCGGGTTTGCCGAGGGCGGCGAGGGCGGGGCTGGTGAGGGGAACGGAGTGGAGCTGGACGAGGGTATCGACGAAGGCCTGGGAGAGGGCGGCGGGGGAGGGGTGGGCGTAGGGTTCGCGGAGGATGAGGCCGGGGCGGGGTTCCATGAGGAAGAAGGGCGCGCCGAGGACGGCGGGATCTTCGCAGAGGGCGAGGGGCCGGGGCGCCAGGGGGAAGTGGGGATAGACGGCGGAGAGGACGCGGAATTCGCGGGCCATATCGTGGGCTTTGGGGGGGATGGGGCCGTGGGGGGGCCGGCGGAGGATGAGTTGGCGGCCGTCGGGGGTGGTGAGTTCGTAGGTGAGGTTGGAGTGGCCGCCGGGGAACTGGCGGACGGTGATGGCGGGGAGTTGGAGCCAGGCGGCGAGGGCGTCGACGGGGAGCTCTTCGCCGGGGCGGATGGGGGCGGCGCCGGACTGCATCGATGCTATCGTGTCATATCCTGGGGGATTCATGTCTGCACGACTCTATTTATTGGCGGCGGCGCTGCTGTTTTCGACGGGCGGGGCGGCGATTAAGGCGACGACGCTATCGAGCTGGCAGGTGGCGAGTTTGCGGTCGCTGCTGGCCGGGGTGGTGCTGCTGGTGCTGCTGCCGGAGAGCCGGCGGGGATGGAGTTGGCGGGTGGGGATGGCGGGGGTGGCGTACGCAGTGACGCTGGTGACGTTCGCGGTGGCGACGAAGTTGACGACGGGGGCGAATGCGATCTACCTGCAGTCGACGGGGCCGTTGTACTTGCTGGTGATTGGTCCGGTGTTTTTACGGGAACGGCTGCGGCGGACGGATCTGTGGCTGGGGGTGGCGGTGGCGGTGGGGATGCTGTTTTTCTATCTCGACCCGGCGGGGGCGACGGCGACGGCGCCGGACCCGGTGCGGGGGAACTGGTACGGGGCGGTGTCGGGCTTGGGGTGGGGGGTGACGGTGGCGTGCCTGCGGGTGGCGGCGCGGGAGGGGGGTGGGTCGTCGCTGGCGCCGGTGGCGGTGGGGAATCTGCTGGCGTTTGTAGCGGCGCTGCCGATGGCCTGGCCGCTGGAGACTCCGGGGCCGGTGGATTGGGCGGCGCTGGGGTATCTGGGGGTGGTGCAGATCGGGTTGGCCTACTGGTGCCTGACGCGGGGGTTGCGGCAGGTGCCGGCGTTTGCGGCTTCGGCGCTGCTGCTGGTGGAGCCGGCGTTGAACCCGGTGTGGACGTGGCTGCTGCACGGGGAGGCGCCGAGCGGGTATGCGGTGGCGGGGGGTGGAATCATTTTGGCGGCGACGCTGGGGAGCGCGTGGGTGCAGCGGGATCAGAGTTGAGCGAGGAAGCGGGCGATGTCTTCGGGCGAGAGGTAGAAGTGGGGGGAGACGCGGAGCCAGCCGGCGCGGGGGGCGGTGAGGAAGCCGGCGTCGCGGAGGCGGGAGTGGGTGTGGCGGGGGTCTTCTTTGGGGTGGCGGAGGCAGACGATGCCGGCGCTTGAGGCGGGGGTGCGGGCGGGGCCCATGAGTTCGTAGCCTTTGGCGAGGGCTCCGGCGGCAACTTCGTCGGTGCGGGCGGTGACGGCTTCGGCGATGCGGGGGATGCCGACTTCGTTGAGGAATTCGAAGGCGGCGCGGAGGCCGTAGCAGCCGATGGTGTTCAGGGTGCCGGGTTCGTAGCGGCCGGCGTCGGAGCGGAGGGTGAGGTCGCGCTTGCCGTAGTCGGCGTGGGAGGCGACGTTGGTCCAGCCGAATTCGACGGGTTCGATCTGGTCCTGGCGGTCGTGCTGGATGTAGAGGATGCCGCAGCCTTCGGGACCGGTGAGCCATTTGTGGCCATCGGCAGCGAGGGCGTGGATGCGCATGGCGCGGACATCGAGGGGGTAGGCGCCGAGGCCCTGAATGGCGTCGACGAAGAAGAAGACCTGGCGGCGGTGGCAGATCTCGCCGAGGGCGGCGAGGTCGGCGCGGTAGCCGGAGAGGAACTGGACGTAGCTGATGGCGAGGAGGCGGGCGCCGTTGGCGGCGGCGTCGATCTGGTCGAGGGGGGCATCGGGGGGGAGCCATTCGATGGTGACGCCACGGGAGGCGAGTTTCTGCCAGGGGTACTGGTTGGCGGGGAACTCGCCGTGGAAGGCGACGATCTTGTCGCCGGGGCGCCAGTCGAGGCCGAGGGCGATGGTGGCGATGCCTTCCGAGGTGTTTTTGACGATGGCGATTTCGCCGGGGGCGGCGTTGATCATTTTGGCCGCGGCGGCGCGGAGGCCGTCGTAGCAGGCCATCCACTGGGGATAGTGGAAGGAGCCCCACTGTTCGGCGTCGGTGGCGAGGGAGCGCATGGCGTCGGCGGCGCGGCGGCAGAGGGGGCTGACGGCGGCGTGGTTGAGGTAGACCAGATTTTGGGTGACCGGAAATTCGTCCCGGTACTGCTCCCAGATTTCGAAACCCATGCCCATTAGTATGCGTCAGCAGGGGTATACTGATGGCAGTTGTTGGAGGGCCGCGATGGGACGTATTGGACTGTATTCACTGACCGTTGGCTTGCTGGTTTTGGGATCGGCCTGGGGGCAGGCTCCCGCGCCGAAGACCCCGCCGAAGACCGCGCCCGAAGTGGGCAAGGAAAAGAAAGACACCAAGATCAAGAAGGGCAGCAAGAAGGACGTCGAGGCGATTGGCGAGCGCGACGCCGGCAAGGGCGTGAACTTTTACTCGATTGAGAAAGAGATCGCCATGGGCAAGGGCTACGCGCAGGAGATTGAGCGGCAGGCCAAGGTGATCGACGACCCGGTGATCTCGGAGTACGTCAACCGCGTGGGGCAGAACCTGGTGCGGAACTCGGACACGAAGGTGCCGGTGACGATCAAGGTGATTGACTCGGAAGAGGTGAACGCGTTTGCACTGCCGGGCGGGTTCTTTTTTGTGAATTCCGGGCTGATTTTGAAGGCCGAAAGCGAGTCGGAGCTGGCCGGGGTGATGGCGCACGAGATTGCGCACATTGCCGCGCGGCACGGTACGCGGCAGGCCACGCGCGGGCAGATTGCCAACCTGGCGTCGATTCCGCTGATTTTCATGGGCGGCTGGGCGGGCTACGGCATCCGGCAGGCGGCCAGCGTGGCGATTCCGATGGGCTTCATGCAGTTTTCGCGCAGCTTTGAGCGGGAGGCCGACCTGCTGGGCTTGCAGTATCTGTACAAGGCGGGATACGACCCGACGTCGTTTGTCGACTTTTTCGAAAAACTGCAGTCGCTTGAAAAGAAGCGGCCCGGCACGATGGCGAAGATCTTTTCGTCGCATCCGCCGACCGATGACCGCATCCAGGATTCGCAGAAGAACATTCAAGAGTTACTCGAAGCCAAGCCCGAGTACGTGGTGACGACGTCGGAGTTCAACGACGTGAAGAACCGGCTGCTGGCGATGAGCAACCGCCGGAAAGAGGACGCCGAGGACCAGAACCGGCCGCGGTTGCGGCGGGCGCCGGGGTCGACGACGGGCCCGGTGGATCCGGACGAGGATGGCAAGACGCCGAAGACGGACGAGGACGAGCGGCCGAAGCTGAAACGGCGTCCCACGGCGGGCAACTAGCGATATCATTGAAATATGCGCCTGATTCTGTTGAGCCTGATCGCCTTGTCCGCTTTCGCGCAGGAGCCGACACTGTCGGTTTCGACGACGGAGGTGATTGTGCCGGTGACGGTGACCGACCCGAACGGCAAGTTCGTCTCCAATCTCGAAGAGAAAGACTTCCGGATCTTTGACGAGGGCAAAGAGCAGAAGCTCACGTTTTTCAGCCGGGAGCGGAGTCAACCGGTGGTGGTCGGATTTCTGCTCGATCTGTCGAACACGAGCCGGCTGCACTGGAAGAACTACCAGGACGCGGCGATCGAGTTGGCCCTGGCGCTGTTGCCGGATGATCCGCGCTACAGCGGCTACCTGATCACGTACGCCAACGAAGCCGAGTTGGCGGTGAACACGACGAGCGACTCGCAGAAGATTGTCGACAAGCTGCGGAAGTTGAAGCCGGGCGGGGGCGCGGCGCTCTACGATGCGATCTATATGGCCTGTACGTCGCGGAGCCTCGTCAAAGGCGAACCGCTGGAGCCGCGGCGCGTAATTATCGTCATCGGCGACGGGCACGATAACGCAAGTAAGAAGACGCTGAACGAGGTGGTCGAGATCGCGCAGCGGAATCTGGTGACGATCTACGGGGTTTCGACCGTGGCGTTCGGCTTCAACAACGAAGGCGAGAAGGTGATGACGCAGTTGGCCGAGGAGACCGGCGGACGGGTGGAGTACCCGCTGCAGGGCCTCTACAAGGACGTGTCCGGCTACCTGTCGACGCCCTCGGACGAAGGCAACTACGCGCTGAAGGTCGGCACGGGCGGCTACGCCTCCGAGATCGCCAAGGGCATGTACCGTGCGGTGGCGAACACGACCGGCGAGGTGACGACGCAGTACCTGCTGCGGTTCACGCCGCAGGCGCAGGACGCGGGCCGGGTGTTCCGGAATCTGCGCGTCGAGGTCTCTTTGCCGAACGTCAAGGTGCGGGCGCGGAAGGGATACTATCCGTACGGGCCGGATGTAAATGGTAAGAAGTAGTTAGGATTGGGCGATAAGCCGCTTATGGGGGTGGTGGTTGCCAGGCCGGCCGAGTGTGCATACCTTGAAGTAGCCCTGCCCGGGCGTGCGAAAGAGGTAGCCGGGGTGTTGCTGCTCGACGTCGAAGCGGACGAATTGCATCTACGGCTGCGGCGCGATTGGGATAGTTTCGCCGGGGAAGAGGCCGAGATTCTTTCGCTGCTCGAAGAGGACCTGGCGGCGAAGGGGCGGGAGTGGGGCGGGAGGCGGTTGCTCGAGTTTCTCGAAGATTGCCTGGCGAACACGGTGCGGATCAGCGAGCGGGAGGCGATGCGGGTGGCGGACTTCCCTGCCCGGCTGCGGCGGCTGTACCGTGAGGCGGTGGAGCCGGCGGTTTTGGAGTACCGGACACATCTGCCGGCCTACCGGGCATGGGCGGCGGCGGGCGGCTTGAGCGCGGCGCAGCTGCCCGAGCCGGAGGGTTGGGTGGAGGTGCCGGAAGAGGTGCGGATCACGAACGATATGTTTATCGTGACGGTGAACGGCCGGTCGATGGAGCCGCTGATACCTGATGGGAGCCGGTGTATTTTCCGGCGGCACGTGGGCGGGAGCCGGCAGGGGCGGCGGCTGCTGATCCAGCGCGTGGAGGATGGGGAGCCGTCGACGGAGTTGACCGTGAAGGAGTATGCCAGTGAGAAGCGGCAGACCGCCGAGGACGGTTGGGAGCACAAGCTGATCCGGCTGATTCCGCTGAACCCGGAGTTTGCCTCCTGGGAGCTGCGGCCGGACGAGTTTCAGGTGCTCGGCGAGTTTGTCGCCGTGCTGCCGGCCGAGGAGTAGGCCGGGCGGGCGTGGGGCGGCAGAGAGTTGCGGAGAATCGCCGCCCGGTAGGCGAGTTCGATCTCGGCAAAGACCTTCTCCCATGTAGTGCCGAGGGCTTGTTGGCGGGCCCGGGCGGCCATGCGCTGGCGCTGGGCTGGGTCGGCGGCGAGCGCGTGGGTGAGGCGGAGGAAGGCAACATCGTCGGCGGCCACGTAGCCGCTTTCGGCGCTTTCGACGATGAATTTGGGTCCGCCGGAGGCGGTGACGATGGCGGGGACGCCCGAGGCGAGGGCTTCGAGCACGACGTTGCCAAAGGTATCGGTGCGGGAGGGGAAAACGAACAGGTCGAGATCGGCGTAGGCGCGGGCGAGAGCCTCGCCGCGGAGGACGCCGGTGAACTCACCGTGCTGGAGGTCCTGAGCGAGTTTGGCGCGCTCGGCGCCGTCGCCGATGACGACGATGCGGAAGTCGTCAAGGCCCTGGCCGAGGAGGTAGCGTTCGAGGGTAGTCAGGAAATGGATGTTCTTTTCAACCGAGAGGCGACCGACGGTGCCGATGCGGAGGGGGCGGCGACCGGGGGTTCGTTTGGCGGGATCGAACAGGGCGGTATCGACGCCGCGGCGCATGAGGAAGCCGGCGCGGCCGGAGGCGCGTTCGACCATTTCGAGGAGTTCGGCGTTGGGGGCGAGCACGACGTCGGCAAGTTGATAAAAGCGGCTGAGGGCGAGCCAGGAGCCGCGGACGGCGGCCTGGCGCAGGGGGGCAGGAACGAAGGCGGGCAGCCGCTCCCCGGCGTATTCGTGGAGGTTGGTATGCCAACTGGCGACGAGCGGGAGCTTGAGTTTTTTGGCCAGCACGACGCCGATGGTGCCAACGTCGCTGGGCCCGGTGACGTGGATCACGTCCGGAGCGAACTCGCGCACGCGGGCTTCGACGGCGGCGCGGTGGCGGTAGTAAAGCGGATCGTAGAATAGATCCCGCTCGACGGCGAAGGCGGCGTGGCCGCGGGGGAGTTGGAGGCGGCCGGAGGCGGGGTCCGCCTCGCCGGCGCAAACGACGAGAAACGGAACGCCGAGGCGCTCGGCCGTGGCGGCCAGCATGCGGCTGGTGTGGGCTACCCCGTTGACTTCGTGAAAGGAATCGGTGAAGAAGGCGATGCGCATGAGTTTCCCGGCCTACAGAGCGTATTCCCTCCGGCCGGCGAGCGCCTGACGGAGGGTGGCCCGAACGCGCCTGGACTCCAGGACGCGGAGCAGAGCGACAAAGTTTCGTACGATTCCCGGGCCGGCGCCGCGCCAGAGGGAGGTGAGCGTGGCGATCTGGCCATCATCCTGGCGGAAGTAGATGCGGTCACTCCATTGGACACGGCCGGGGTATTCGGGGTAGTCGCGGAGGGTGTCGGCCATGGTCTCAAGGCAACGGAGTTTGAGGCTGCCGTTGTACTGGGGCAGGAAGAGGACGTGGGAGAGCCGGTCCTGGCGGAGTTCGGCGACGAACTCGGCGAAGGTGGCGGCGCGGGTGAGATTGACGTTGGCGTTGGGTTCGCGGCCGTGGCGGTCGCCGCCGGAGATTAGCGGCAGGGAGCGGGCGGCGGCGAGGGCGGCGACATCGCGGTTCTCTTCCCAGGGGCGGAGTCCGTTGAGTTCGAGGGCGTGGACCCAGGCGCCGCAGCGGTTGAGGAAGTCGTGGACCATCCGGCGATGGATTTCGCGGCCGGCGAGGCCTTCATCCCAGAGGGGGTGATTGAAAACGATGAGGACATGGGGGAGGGCGTGGAGGGCGGCCAGGAGTTCGGCCAGACGGTTGGGGCAGGGGGCGGCGGTCCAGGCGCGGAAGTGAGCCATCCAGGAGGCGGCGTCGTCGGGGGGCAGGTTGTGGATGCCGAGGTGAATGAAAGAGCCGGGGAGAGGGACGGTCCACTCGGTGGAGATCGGGGCGGCCGAGAGGGGATTGGTGAGGCGGAGGTTGAGGCCGGCGGTGATGGAGTCGTGGTCGGTGAGCGAGACGAGGGCGGGCAAGTCGAGGAGGTTTTCGATCTGGCGGCGTTCGAGGGCTTCGGCGTCGGGGGCGGGCAGGGGCGGGGTCCACCAGGAGCGGGAGTAGTCAAGTTCCTTGCCATAATAAGAGCGAAAGGCGGCTTCGTGTTTGCGCATGGCCTGGCTGACGCCGGGGATGCGGTGGGCGTAGCGAGGAAGAAAGGCCATGTTTTCTTCCGAGTGCATCGTGTGGCTATGGAGGGACACCCCGGTGCGAAACTGGCTGGCAACGCGAGGGTCGCGCCAGAGGAAATGAAGGCCGGAAGCTGGCATGCCCCGATTTTGCCCGGCTCGCGTTGCAGCATGACCAGAGAGGGGTAAATTCTCAGTGAAACAAGACGAGGTAGTTTTGTCTTACAGCACGGGGGCGCAGCAGGTCTTCGAGAGGCGGAGGTTCCGGAAGTGAGCGGCCGCGATCAAGAGTCCGCCCAGCGTCATGAAAACCGCTTCGTTATGGTCGAATCCGAAGAACTGGCTCTTAGCGCAAAGAAAGGAAGCCAAGCCGGCGGCGAACAGAGCGAGGCATTCGGGGTGGCGGTGCTGGAGGTAGCTTTGGACGAGGCGGGTGGAGCCGATCAGGAAGGTGCCGATCAGAATGGTCCACTCCAACTCTTCAGAGGCGAGCCAGGCCAGACCGGCGGTGGTCATGGCGGAGAGGGCGACGGGGAGGATGGCGCAATGGATGGCGCAGCCGAGCGAGAGAGCCATGCCGTACCGGTCGAGACTGCCTTGGAAAGAGCCTTTACTCATGAAGACTTAGACTATGATAAAGACTTCTCAGTTCCTGCGCAAGCCCGGAAAATTCAGACGCGGATGCTGAGACCATCGGCCAGGGTGTTGCGGTAGGCCTTCCAGGCGGGAACGAAGCCGATCAGGATGCCAGCGAGGAGGACGGCGCCCAGATAGAGCCAGCCGGCCGGGGTGGGCGGCTGCACGGGGACGTAGAGGCCAAACTGCTGTTCGACGATCGGCTGGAAGATAAAACTGAGGCCGTAGATCATGACGACGCCGAGGAGGCAGCCGGCGAGGGCGAGCAGGCCGCTTTCGAGCACGAGCAGGGCGATGATCTTGCCGGGTCCGGCGCCGATGACGCGGAGGATGGCCATTTCGCGGCGGCGCTCGTTGAGGGAGGTATAGAGGGAGACGAGCATGCCGAGCAGGCCGACGAGGATGACAAAGAGGGTGACGACCTGGAGGGCGTCTTCCGCGTAGCCGATGGTGCGCCAGAGTTCCTGGAGGGTGACGCCGGGGATGATCGCCTGCATGGCCTCTTCTCTGTACGTGTTGATCTCGCGCTGGAGTTGCAGCGTGGCGATGCGGGTTTTGCAGCGGAGCAGGAAGGAGGTGATCTGCTCCACCTTCATGTTCTCTTTGGCGATCTTCGAGGCCGGGACCTCTTCGCCGGGCATGGGCGGGGCGCCGTCGGCCCAGTCGATATGGACGGCGCTGATGCCTTCGAGCTGGATGTAGAGGGAGCGGTCGACCGGGGTGGCGGTTTTCTTCAGGATGCCCGAGACGGTGAAGGGTTTATCGGCGTGGTCGTTGTCGGCGATGCCCCGGCCGGCGGCGACGCCGTGCGAGATGACGATCTTGTCGCCGAGTTTGTAGTTGAGCGCGGCGGCGACATCGGAGCCGAGTACCACGTCGAAGACGCCTTGGGGCGAGCGGCCGGCGGCGAACTCCAGACGGCGGTCGCGGCGGAAGCGCAGATGCTGGTAGAAGTCTTCGGTGGTGCCGACGACGCGGAAGCCGCGGTGGGAGTCGCCGAGGGAGTAGGGGATGGTCCAGGCCACGGCCGGATGGTTCTTCCAGTGCTGGTAGGACTCGTAGGAGATGTTATTGGTGGCCTGGCCGATGCGGAAGACGCTGTAGAGAAGCAGTTGCAGGGAGCCGCCGCGAGCGCCGACGATGAGGTCGGTCTGCGAGATGGTGTTGGCAAAGCTTTCCCGGGCGCCGACGCGGACGTTTTCAACGCCGAGCAGGAGGGCCATGCTGAGGCCGATCGACAGGACGGTGAGCGACGTGGTCAGCAGGCGGTTGCGGAGGGATTTCCAGGCGAGCGAGAGGAGGACGATCATCAGGCGGCCGGCTCCTGGCGTTGCGCGCGATTAAAGTCCACCAGGGAGAGCTGGCGATCGAACTTACCGGCGAGGCTGCGGTCGTGGCTGACAAACAGGAGCGTCGCATTGGCCAGCGCGCAGTTTTCAAACAGGAGTTCGAGGAAGCGTTCGCGGTGGTCGAAGTCGAGCGCGGAGGTGGGTTCGTCGGCGATGAGCAGTTCGGGCCCGCCCAGCAGCGCTCGCGCCGCGGCAACCCGCTGCTGCTGCCCCACACTCAGTTCGGTAACGCCGCGCTCGAGCAGCGAGGCAATACCCAGCCGCTGCGCCACCGCGTTGACATCGCCCGCCTGCTTGCCGCGGGCTGGCTGCAGCCGCCCCGGTAGAGTGATGTTTTCCCTTACCGTCAGATAGGGAATCAGGTTGAACTGCTGAAAGATGTAACCGATGTGCGTGCCGCGGAAGGCGTCGCGGGCGCTGCCGCGGAGTTTAGCCATATCCTGGCCGAGCACCTCCACCGACCCCGTGTACCCGGCCAACACCCCGGCCAGTAGACCGAGCAGCGTGGTCTTGCCGCTACCGCTCGGACCGAACAAAAACACGCGCTCACCGCGGGCGATGGTCAACTCCGGAATATCGAGGATCTCCGGCCCGGAGCGGTAGCGAAACCGTACATCGCGAAGGACAACGGCGGGAGCACTCATTTGGCGATCTGCAGCGTCCCCTTGTCCTTTTCGACTTCCAATTTGGCCTGCTGCGTTCCGGCGAGCATCTGGACCTCTACCTCTTCGATCTTCGGGAACACCTTCGCAAAGCCGAACGAGATGGTCTTGCCGGCGATGGGCCCGGCGCACTTGGCGTTGAACTCGGCGTGCACTTCGGCGTGCTGCCCTTCGACGTGCACCTCGACCTTGGCCGGGGTCATTTTACAGCCGGCGGGCAGGATCACCATTTCGCCGAAGCGGGCTTTGAGCGTAGCCAGAGCCTTTTCCTGCTTCGCCTTGTCAGCGGGCGTCTTGGCCGCGTGCTCAAAGCCGAGAATGCTGTCGGCGGGCGATTCGAGTTCGACCGCCCCCACCGGCGTCCCGGTGGTCGTTTCAAACGCAATATTGAGCTTGGCGTGGCCATGCTCGTGCGCTTTGTGGGCGCGCGGTTGGGCGCCAAGGTGGACGACGGCGGCGAGAGCTAACGTGCCGAACAGAGCAAAGCGGGACATGGCGGGATTACTCCTTGTAGGGTTCGATCGAAACGCCTTCGAGTTGGAAGCCGACATCGCCGTAGGGGCTCTTCACGGTCTGGATCACCAGCTTGCCTTCAATCCAGATGGGGTCCCAGAAGCTCATTTTGACCTTCTTGGCGTTGTTCATCTTCACCTGCACAATCTGGTTCGGGGGCGGCGGGGGCGTATGGATACAGGCGCCCACGTACGGCACCAGCAGAAACTCGTTCACGATTTCCGCCTCATCTTCAAGCGGCACCATGTAGCCTGGAATGCGGACGGTCTTGCCTTCGAGCGCCTTCAACGCCGGCGTCACCTTACCGGTCCGGTAGTTCAGTTCCCGAAGCATGCGCCAATCCATCTTCGTCGCGGTCGTGTCGGCCCAGGCGGCCTGCACGAGACCGGCGTTGGCCGGCACAGCGGAGGCCTGGAAATCCGGGCGGTTGCGATCGCGATTGACGACGTAAGCAACCATCGACAGCATGAGAGCGATCATCAATCCGTGAACAAACTTCATGCGGGAACTCCTTGCCTCCTAGAATGCCACGATTCCGGCAGCCAGGTAAAGACGGGGGCGGCGCCGCGGCCTCATAGAGTTTCTTTATGCCCGGCCCCATTTCTTTCGATTGACACCCCCGGCCTGGTTTCCGGAAACTGAGGGTGTCCTTATGGACATCTTCGGCCCGTTCAATGCTGAGCCGGCCGAACGACTCTCCCGCCAGAGTCCCCGTTCTTACTCCCTGCCAGAGTCTCAATCCACCACAGTATGTGCGCTTGGCTCCAACCCTTATGGGGTGGCCCGGTAGCGCCTTTCGAGGACAACTTTGAGACCCGTATCACTCTCTAAATCTACGCTTCTATGCCTCGCGGTCAGCAGTCTGCTGACGGCTAACCTTTACGCCCAGGCGCTCACGTCGCTTCGGGGCACCGTAACCGACTCTCAGGGCGGCGCCATTCCGGCCACCGCCGTCTCCCTGATCTCGAAGGACACGGGCGCCACCCGCAAGGTCCTCGCCGACGATCAGGGCGGCTACCAGTTCCTGCAGGTGCCCCCCGGCGCGTACACGGTGAAAGCCGAGAAGCCCGGTTTTTCTATCAATCAGAGCAATGATGTTCGTCTGGTGGTCAGCACCCCGGCCACGCTCGATATCCGGCTCGAAGTCGGACAGACCTCCGAGACCATCAACGTCACCGGGGACGCCCCGGCGTTGAACACCGTCGATGCCACCATCGGCAATGCCTTTAACGAAACGCAGGTCCGCCAGCTCCCCCTGGCCACCCGGAACGTCGTCGAACTGCTCAGCCTCCAGGCGGGCGTCACGCAGACCGGCGAAGTGCTCGGCGCGCGCCGCGACCAGAACAATGTGACGCTCGACGGCGTCGACGTCAACGACAACCAGACGAGCGGCGCTTCGAGCGCCGGTCCGGCCAACGGCTCCAACGCCGGCGGCGCCCGCGACGCGGGCTTCAACGCCGCGCTGCCGGTTCCGCTCGACTCGGTGGCCGAGTTCCGTGTCACCGTAGGCGGCACCAATGCCAACCAGGGCCGGTCTTCGGGCGGCCAGGTAACGCTGGTCACCAAATCCGGTTCGAACCAGTTTCACGGTTCGGCTTACGAATTCAACCGGAACACGTCGCTGGCGGCCAACAATTGGTTTTCCAACCGCGCCGGCATTAAGCGCGAAGCTCTCGTGCGCAACCAGTTCGGCGCCTCGCTCGGCGGTCGGGTGATCAAAGATCGCGTCTTCTTCTTCGGCAACTACGAGCGCCGCATCGACGCGAGCGCCCGCGGCGTCACCCGCACCGTGCCCACGGAGAACCTCAAGAACGGCTCCATCAAAGTCTCCGGCAGCAACGGCCAGACCTACACGCTCACCCCGGCCGACCTCCGCGCCATCGACCCCCGCGGCCTCGGCTTCTCCTCCACCATGCAGCAGTACATGGGTTTCTACCCGGCCGGCAACGATCCGAACCTCGGCGCCGACCGCGGGCTGAACTTCTCCGGCCTCCGCTTCAACGCGCCCTTCCGGCAGCAGGACAACGCCACCGTCGGCAAGATGGACTTCATCCTCGACAAGGCCTCCCGCAACACCCTCGCCCTCCGCGGCACCATGGCCGACAACGCCGTGGACCAGCAGGTGGCCCAGTTCCCCGGCCAGCTTCCCGCCGCCCGGCTGCTGAATAACTCGAAGGGGCTTTCGGCCCTGTTGACCACCGTGGTCAAACCCTCGATCATCAACACCTTCACCTTCGGCCTCACCCGTATCGCCTTTGAACAGGCCGGCACGGTGGGAGCTTCGGTCGCCTTCGACGGTCTGTCCACCCAGCAGAACTTCGCCAACAACGCCCGCGGCTTCATCCGCATCTCGCCGACCGTGAACCTGATCAACGACACCATCTGGACCAAGCAGAAGCACACCATCCAGGGCGGCATCAACTTCCGGTTCATCACGAACGACCGGTCGAACTTCCTGAACTCCTTCCCGAGCTACTCCTTCAGCCGGAACACGCTCCGCGGTCTCGGCGGCGACCTCATTCCGCGCATCACCGACTACCTGCGGAGCCAGACCGGCGTCGCCAACCTGAACCTGAACGACTCGGCGAACCTCGTCCGCGCCTTCGGCACGGCCTACGGCCTGGTGAATCAATACAGCGCCACCTACCAGTTCGAACGCGATGGCGTGGCTCTGCCCTTCGGCGCGCCGGCCGCCCGCGGTTTCAACAACCGCGAGTATGAGTTCTACATCCAGGACACCTGGCGCATGCGCAAGGATCTCACCATCACGGCCGGCCTCCGCTACGCTTACTTCGGCGTGCCGTGGGAGTCGGGCGGGACGCAGGTCTCGACGACCATCCCGATGCAGCAGTATTGGGCCGACCGCGTTGGCGGTTCCGCGCTGGGCATCCCCGGCCGTCTGCTGCCGAGTGCAATTCTCACCTACGACCTGAGCGGCCCGGCCAACGGCAAACCCGGCTGGTACGCCCCGGATAAGAACAACTGGGCGCCCCGCGTGGCCGTCGCCTACAACCCGGACAAGAAAGACGGCGTGCTCGGCAAGATCCTCGGCACCGGCAGCGTCTTCCGCGCCGGCGCCGGCGTCGCCTTCGACCGCTTTGGTTCCGACCTCGTCACCGAGTTTGACCGCACCGGTTCCCCCGGTCTGGCCAGCCAGGTAACGCAGCCCGCCAACACGGACTTCACTACCGCGCCCCGCTACACCGGCGGTGCGCTGCCCACCCTGCCCGCCGCCCCCAACGCGAAGTTCCCGTTCACCCCGAACGTGATCGTTGGCGGCTTCAACAGCCAGGTCGGGATCGCCTCGAACCTCCGCACGCCCTACGCCTACCTGCTCAACGCCAGCTTCGCCCGGCAACTGCCCGGCAAGCTGACCGTTGAAGTCGGCTACGTCGGCCGCATGGCGCAGAAGCAGCTCATGCAGGTCGATACCTTCCAGCCGCTGACGCAGTTTAAAGATCAGCGCTCCGGCCAAACCTGGGCGCAGGCCTCCGGCATCCTCTATGACCTGTATCTGAAGGGTGTCACGCCCGCGCAGGTCAAGGCCAACCCCTCGCTCGTCGGCGCCGTGCCGTTCTTTGAAAACATGTTCCCGGGCCTGGTCAACCTCTATCAAACCGGCAACGCCACCGCCAACTACTACAACGCGCTGTACGATCAGAACGACGGTTCCGACCTCGACGCGTTGAACCAGATGGACCGCGAGCGCAGCACGCAGTTCCCCAACTGCATCTCGGCGCTCGGCTGCAACACCTTCTTCCCGATGCAGAACGCGGGTAACCGCACCTGGATGAACGTTGGCCGCTCCTCCTTCCACGGCGGAACGCTCACCGTCCGCCGGGCCCTGCAGAACGGCTTCAGCTTCGACTTCAACTACACCTTGTCCCACTCGCTGGACTACTCCTCGGCTCCCGAATCGGGCGCCGGCAACGGTGGCGCCATCGTGCAGGACAGCTTCAACCCGCGGGCTTTCCGGGGCAGTTCGGACTTCGACTCCCGTCATCAGATCAACGCCAACGGCCTCTACATGCTGCCGTTTGGCAAGGGGAAGAAGTTCCTGAACAGCGCGAACGGCTTCGTCAACAACCTCGTCGGCGGCTGGGAGTTCTCGATGCTGATGCGGTACCGCTCGGGTCTGCCGACCACCATCACCAACGGTGGTTACTACCCGACCAACTACCTGACCAGCTCGATCGCCATCATCAGGCCGGGCGGTTCGGCTCCCCAGAGCGGCGTCGGATTCGACCAGCGCGGCGTACCCTCCATCTTCCGGAACACGAGCGCGATCAGCAACTACGTCGGCCAGTACCCTGGCACGACCGGCACGCGGGCGATCCTCCGGCTCGCCGGCATGACGAACTTCGACATCAACATGGCGAAGCGCTTCTTCCTGCCCTTTGAAGGTCACTCGCTGCAGTTCCGCGTCGAGGCCTTCAACGCCTTCAACCAGGTCAACTTCTTCAACCCGAGCCTCTCGCTGACGTCACCGGCCACCTTCGGCCAGTTCCAAAGCGCGATGTCGCCCCGGGTGGTGCAGTTGGCTCTGCGGTACGAGTTTTAATCACTTCGTAACCGTGTAAGTTGGAAGGGACGGGGCGTTTGCTCCGTCCCTTTTTTTATGCTCCGCCGCGAACTTCTGCGACTCGTCTTCTGCCAGATCCGGGTAGAAGTCAATCTCGTTAACCTGCCCTTCTCGGTGCGCGATGCCCAGGGGCGTCTCGTCAAAGGCTTAACCAAAGACGATTTCGAAGTCTTCGAGGACGGAACCCGGCAAACCATCAGCCACTTTTCGCAGGCAGCCGATACGCCGTTAGCCCTGGGGCTGGTAGCCGACGCCAGCGGCAGCCAAGAAGAGTTCCTCAAGGAGCACCGCCAGCATCTGCGCGACTTTTTGAAGGTCACGCTGCAAGCGCGGGACCAGGCGTTTCTGCTCTGCTTTGGCAACAATCTGCGTCTGGTTTCGGCGTTTACCAACCAGGCCGATCAGATTGAAGAGCGGCTGCGCGCCTACCAGAAAAGCAAGACGGGGCGGGACTTTCCCCGCGTTGGCCCGGCCGAGAAGCGCGACCTCGGCACCGCGTTCTACGATGCCATCTTCCACGCCACCGAAGACCTGCTCGCCAAGGCCGAAACCGGGCGCCGCGCTCTGCTCGTCTTCTCCGACGGGGAGGATAACTCGAGCGCCCATCATCTGCTCGAAGCCATCGAGGCGGCGCAGCGCACCGGTACGACGATCTTCTGTCTGCGCTACACGGAGTTAGAGAAAGGGGTGTGGAACGCGCGGAACAAGTACGGCCGCGGCGTCATGGAGCGCATCGCCCGGGAGACCGGAGGTCTCGAGTTCGACGCCGCCGAGGAACGCAACCTGAAGGCCGCCTTCGCGCAGATTGGCGAGATCCTGCGGTCCTCCTACGACCTGGCCTACGCCTCCACCGCCGGCAGTGGCGGCGACACCTTCCGGAAGATTCAAATCCGCACCCGGCAGCCCGGCCTGGCCGTTCGGCACAAGACCGGCTACTTCGCGCGCAAGGACTAGCCTAGTGCGGGTGTTTGGCGTAGTGCTGGCGCAGCAGATCCTTGCCGTAGTCGTTGCCGTTCGGGGTGCGGATAACGGTGTGAATATGCTCGTGGTCGGGCAGGTTGGGCGCCTTGGACAGATGGCGGAGGCCCACGGGCAGCTGATGGTCGAACTCGATGAGAATCACCGGGCTGTGCACGCGGTAGTAATAAACGCTCTTTTCCTCCGTGCCGCCGATCCAGGCGAAGTAAGTGCGGTCGAGATGGCGTTTCACCTCTTCCATCTTTACTTTGGCGTGCCCGGCGTCGAGGTTGCTCACGTAGGCTTCGACCAACCCGAGTAACTCCTTCTTCTGCGCCGCCGTCATGGCCGAGGCGGCCAGGCCGGCGTAGTCGAGCACAAGGTTGTCCTTGAAGGCTTCGGCCAGATTGTAGTTTTTCGTTTTCTCGGCGCCGAGAATCGCCTTCTGCTTCTGCTCAGGGCTGAGCGAGTTCACCACGCGGAGCCCGCGCGCCTGCTCGTCCTGCAGAATCGCCGTGCCCTTGTACTTGCCGGAGGTGGCGATCACCGGCTCCGAGCCCAGAAACGTCGGCGTCATCACCACCTGATCGCCCAGCACGAAGTAGTTGAGAATCAGGTGGTGGCCGTCAAGCTGCCAGCCCCAGGGCTTGTCCTTCGAGGGTTCACCCATCACGGTCAGCCAGTAGCGGCCCTCGCCGTAGCGCTCAAAGTTGTTGTTGTTGAGTTCGCCGAGGGTCTCGTTGAGCTTCATGATGTCCTGCGAAAGCTTGAGTCCCTTGGCGCTGAGGGCGCCGCGCAGCATGCCGAAGGCCGCCTCGCGCTGCGCCGGGGTCATGGCAAGGAAACTCACGCCCTGGCGGACGTAGAAATCCTGGTTCATCCATTTGCGCCATTCGACATCGTCGACCGGGAAGAGCGTCTCGGCCCGCTGCTCCGGGGTCAGGGCAGCGAGGAAGGCGGCCGCGCCGCGGCGCGCCAGCTCGGTCGAAACACCGGTCGACCGGAGCGGAAACAGCCCCGGCTCGACGGCGCCCTGCGTGGTGACGCCGCGGAAAGCTTCGGCCAGGCCGGCCTTTTCGGCCGCCAGGGAACGCTGCCGGAAGGCTTCGTTGGGGACCTGCGAGTAGGCCAGGAAAAGGAGCGTGGTCGCCAGAAGGAGGGCTGGAATGCGGAGACGGATCATGCTGGGGGTGATGCTACCACACGCGGGGGCGGCGGGCTTGGATCCGTTCGATAGCTCCCGCAGCGGCCCGTTGGACGGTGTTGGGGTACTTCTGGCTCTGGAACAGGCGGATTTCGTCGATATCGACGGGCAGGCCGATGCGGCCCAGGGCGTCGAGCGCGGCCCCCTGCCACTCGTCCGCCAGCACGACATCGGCCAGACGCTGGCCGGGCCGCACCGGCTGGCCCACCACCACATAGCGCCGCGCGAGCCGCCCCGGCACCGGACAGACGAACGGCCGCCCGTCGATCGTGCCCAGCTCCTCGCCCATCCCGAGGCTGGCGCCCTCGGCCAGCCGCCATTCGACGGCACCGGAATCCGCTGCAAAGATAGCCGCCGCCCGCAGCGCCGCCAGCAGCACCGGGCGGGCCGCGGTGGGTTCGTTTCGTTCGAGCGCCAGCGCCGCGCGGAAGCGAACCCAGGGCGAGGGGTCCTCGAGTTGGGCGGTCGCCGGGGCGAGGCGGGCCACTTCGGCGCGAACTCTGGCATCGGGATGCTCGCGCAGGCGAGCCAGACCGGGGTGGGGGCTCCGCAGTTGCTGCAGCGCGGCCTCGATGCGGTGCCGCGGTTGGGCCGGATCGAGGTAACGGTCAATCTGCCAGACGGTGAGCGGAAGCCCGGGAACGCGGGCATCCCAGTACAGATAGGCGGCCGCGGTCAGAAGCAGGGCCAGGAGAATTCGAAGCACCAAGCTTGCAGCGTAGCATGGCGATTTGCCACACTCAGGGTTCCATGAGGTGCTTGCTCCCGGTTCTCGTGACCCTGCTCCCGCTGGCCGCGCAGACGCCGGCCGAGAAGCTCACCTATAGCGTGGAGTGGCGGATGGTGAACGCCGGGCAGGTCGTGTTGACCAACAACCTCACGCCCACGGGCGGTTTCCTGCAGTTGCACCTGCACTCGGCCGGCCTCGTCTCCCGGCTGTTCAGGGTGAACGACAACTATACGGTGACACTGAACGAACAGCTGTGCGCACAGTCCTCGCGCCTGGAAGCCGAGGAGGGTAAGAAGCGGCGCGACACGACGGTGGTCTGGAGCGGGACGCGGTCGAAGTACGTCGAACGGGACCTCGTGAAGAAGGAGATCGCGCTCGAGCGGGAGCTGGACGTCCCGGCCTGCGTCCACGACATTCTGGGCGCTCTCATGGTCCTGCGCCGGCGCCCGCCGGAGGGAGAGCGCGAGATGCGCATCCCGTTGAGCGACGGCAAGAAGTTCGCTCAAGCCCGCGTGCAGATGCAGGAGAAGGAGAACATCCGCACCCCGGCGGGCCGGTTCGCCGCGACGCGCTACGAAGCGTTTCTTTTCAATGACGTCATCTACAAGCGCAACGCGCGCCTGTTTGTCTGGCTCAGCGACGATGCGCGCCGCCTGCCCGTTCAAATTCAGGTCCGCATGAAATTCCACATCGGAACGGTAACGTTTCAATTGGATAAAGTAGAGCCATGACCTCGAAATGGCTGGCGTTGTGCCTGAGCACGGTGGCTTGGGCGCAAACGAATGGAACCTTGAACGGGCCGGATGGACTGGCGTTGACTGAGCGCATCGTGCAATTGACGGAGGCGACCTCGCTGACGGCGCCCGGCCTGGCGCGGTCCTCGGCGCCGATGATTGAAAACCTGAAGCAGTTGCAGCGCAACGCGCGGATGGCCAACCGGCTCACGCTGACCATTTCGCAGGGGCTGCTGGCCGAGACGCGCGGCTACCTCGCCGTGGCCGACAGCATCCGCAAGCCATTTCCCTACCCTGAGGAGGCCCGCAAGCAGACGGCCGAACTCCGCGACGCCGTCGCCCGGCTCGACGCCCATTTCCTGGCGCTGCTCGAAACCACCGAAGTGCAGCTGCGCGGCAGCGACCGCGACAACCTGCGCCGCTACGCCGAAGCCAACCGCACCGTGCCGCCCCCAACCGCACGCCGCGTCGTCTTCCACGGCGACTCCATCACCGACGGCTGGCGGCTGAACGAGTACTTCCCCAGCATGGACTTCGTCAACCGCGGCATCAGTGGCCAGATCACCGGTGAGATGCTTGGCCGGATGCAGGCCGACATCATCGCGCACAAGCCGCAGGCCATGCTGATTCTCGCCGGCACCAACGACATCGCCCGGGGCGTGGCCGTTGAAACGATCCAGAACAACCTCACCATGATCGCCGACCTGTGCGAGTTCCATAAGATCAAGGTGATCCTGGCCAGCATCCTGCCCGTGAGCGACTATCACAAGGACAAGAACCCGCGCTTCGCCATGACCGGCACGCGCCCCCCGGCCGTGATTCGCGAGATGAACAACTGGATTGGCGCCTTTGCCAAGCGCCGGGGCTTCACCTACCTGAACTACTACGACGCCATGGTGGACCCCAGCGGCTTTCTGAAGGCTGAACTGGCCGACGACGGGCTGCATCCCAACGCCGCCGGCTACCGCATCATGGCGCCGCTCGCGCAGGCGGCGATCGATGCCGTACTGCCCCCCGTAATTCCGCAACAGAAAGCGGGGCGGAAGCGTCAGAAGTAACATGCGGGCTCTCGTCGTCTTCCTTCTTGCGCTCACCCTGGCCGCCCAGACGCGGATGTCGGTGGAACAGCTGCGGGGCTTTCTCAAGTCGTCGATAGAACTGCATCATCCCGATAAATCCGTCGCCGGTTATCTGAAGAAGACCAAACTCACCAACCGGCTCGAACCGCGGCAGTTTGAAGAGTTCATCGCCATGGGCGCCGGGCCGTTGACGGTAGAGGTGCTGCGGGATCTGATGCTGGCCACCAAAGAGCTGGCGGCCGCCGCCCCCGCCCCGGTCAAGGCGGCGGCGCCCGTGATTCCTCCACCCTCGCCAGAGGAGCAGAAACGGGTGATCGACGAAGCGCGGTCCTACGCCATGGGCTATTCGAAAGGCCTGCCCGACTTTCTCTGCATGCAGGTGACGCGCCGCTACGTCGACCCCTCCGGCCTCGGCTTCTACGGCCAGCAGGATATCATCAACGCCCGGCTGAGTTACTTTGACCAGAAAGAGGATTACAAAGTGGTCAGCGTCAACGGACGCAGCGTCGATACGCCGATGCAGCGGCTGGGCGGGGCGACCTCGTCGGGCGAGTTCGGATCGATGATGAAGGAGCTGTTTGACCGGGATACGGCCGCGCGGTTTGAGTGGCTGCGCTGGGCCACGCTGCGCGGCAAGCGCAACCACGTGTTTCAGTACTTCGTCGCGCAGCCCAATTCGCACTGGACGATCAACTATCAGGACCGGCTGCACGTCACGCCCGGCTACCGGGGCCTCGTCTTTGTCGAGCGCGATACGCTGCAGGTGACGCGGCTTACGCTCGAAGCCGACATCCCTCCGGACTTCCCCGTGCAGGAGGCCCACACCACGCTCGACTACGACATGACCGAGATCAACGGCCGCGGCTTCATGTTGCCCTTGAAGGCGGAAGTGAAGATGCGGGAGGGCAAGCACCTGGTGAAAAACGAAGTGGAGTTCCGGATGTACCGCAAGTTCGGCGCCGACACCACCATCACCTTCGATACCCCGGAACCGCTGCCCGCCACGGCGACGCAGGAGACGCCGCCCAACCAATAAGCTCATGAACTTTAAAGCAGAACTGGTGGCCTGTTTCGGCCAGCCGGTAGCGGAGAACCCCACCGGCGTGATGCAGGAAGCGGCCTTCGCCGCGGCGGGGTTGCCCTGGCGGTACCTGACGATTGAGGTGGACCCGGGCGGGCTTGTCGATGCGGTGCGCGGCGCGCGGGCCATGGGCTTCCGCGGCTTCAATTGCACGATTCCCCACAAAGTGGCCGTGCTGCCGCTGCTCGACGAGCTATCGAAGGAGGCCCGGATCATCGGCGCCGTCAACACCGTGCGCCGGGAAGGCGACCGGTTCATCGGCGAAAACACCGACGGCAAGGGCTTTCTGCGGGGCATGACGCACGATGCCGGCATGGACCCGCGGGGCAAACGCGTGGTGCTGCTTGGGGCGGGGGGCGCGGCGCGGGCGATTGCCACCGAGTTGCTGCTGGCCGGGGTGGAGGAGTTGATTGTCGTCAACCGGTCCGTGGAGCGCGCCGCGCCGATGGTGGAGGATCTGCAGCCGCACGGACCCATCCGCTTCGTGCCGTGGCGGGTCCAGTACGCGGTGGGCCCGGAGACGGACCTGCTCGTCAACGCCACCTCGCTCGGCCTGTACCCGAACGTGGACTGGATGCCGGATGTGGACCTCGGCCGGGCGCGGTGTCTGGTGGCCGACGCGGTGTTCAACCCGCCCGTGACGAAGTTTCTGGCCGCGGCGCAGGCGCGGGGGCTCCCGACGCTCGACGGGTTGACGATGCTGGTTTATCAGGGCGTCATTGGATTTACGATGTGGACCGGCGTGGCGCCGGACGAAGCGGTCATGAAGCAGACGCTGCGGAAGGCGATGGTAGAATCGTGAGGTTGTTATGGATTCCCGACGTAATTTTCTCGGCAAAGTAGCCACGGGCCTCGCAAGCGGCGTCTCCGTGCTGGGCGCCAACGACCGCGTGCGAGTGGGCATCATCGGCGCGGGGGCCCGCGGCATGGAAATTGTCCACGCGGCGATGGCGGCCCCCAATGTGGAGATGACGGCTTTTGCTGACATCTACACGGCGCGCTTAGAGGCGGGCAAGACGCTGGTTCCCACGGCCAAGACCTACCTCGACTACCGGTATCTGCTCGAGGACAAGAACGTCGATGCCGTGCTGATCGCCACCCCGCAGCACCTGCACTGCGAGCACTTCACGGCGGCGCTCGAGGCGGGCAAACACGTCTACCAGGAAAAGACGATGGCGTTCACCGTAGACCACGCCAAGCGGATGCGGGCCGCGCACGAAAAGCATAAGAAGCTGGCCGTGACGATTGGGCATCAGCACGTTTCGACCGGGATGGTGGAGGACGCCAGGACGTGGCTCGGCCAGAACTCGCTCGGCAAGATCACCATGATCGCCGCCGACATGTTCCGCAACACGCCGCACGGCAAGCCGCAGTGGTCGCGGCCGGTGTATCCGGACATGACGCCCGAGAACATTCTGTGGAACCAGTTTCAGGGTGAGGGGCCGAAGCGCGATTTCGACGCCAACCGCTACGCGAACTGGCGGTTTTATTGGGATTATTCGGGCGGCAACGTCTATGAGAACATGTGCCACCAGCTGTCGATCTGGTACAAGGTGCTGCACCTGCAGATCCCCAAGGCGGTGACCATGACCGGGGGCGTCTACCTGTGGAAGGACGGGCGCGAGGTGCCGGACACGATGACGGTGACCATGGAGCATCCCGAGGAGATCCTGTTCAGTTGGATCTCCGGTTTTGGCAACGGCCAGCGGGGCTTTGCCGAGGATGTGCTCGGCACCGAAGGGACCATCCGGCGCGGCCAGCAGATCCGCTACCTGCCCGAGAAGGTGAACCGGCCGCAGGCCAAAGAGATGATGGGCCTGACCAAGACCACGCCCAACGCGCACATGCTGAACTTCTTTGACGCCGTGCGCGGGTTGGCCGAACCGGCCTGTCCGGTGGAGTTGGGCTACCGCATCTCGATCGCCTGCCGGATGGCGGTGGAAAGCTACCGGCAGGGGCGTACGCTGCGGTGGGATCCGGTGAAAGAAGAAATCGTTTAATTCGGGAGCACTCTTGCGAGCACAGATCGGAATCATTGGAGGAAGCGGGCTTTATAACATGCCCGGCTTCACAGAGAAGCAGGAGGTCCGGCTGGAGACGCCCTTCGGCGATCCGTCGGATGCCTATATCGTCGGCAAACTCGGCGGCCGGGACGTGGCGTTTTTGCCGCGGCACGGGCGGGGGCACCGGCTGACGCCATCGGAGTTGAACTACCGCGCCAACATCTTCGGTATGAAGATGCTGGGCGTCGATCATATTATTTCGCTGAGCGCGGTGGGGTCGATGAAGGAGGAGCATCATCCGACCGAGTTCGTGATTCCGGATCAGTTTTTTGACCGGACGCGGGGCCGGATTTCGACCTTCTTCGGCGAAGGGATTGTGGCTCACATCTCGTTTGGCCACCCGGTTTGCGAGGAACTGGCGCAGGTGGTGCACGGGGCGGCGCAGCGGGCCGGCATTACGGCCAAGTTAGGCGGCACTTACCTCTGCATGGAGGGTCCGGCGTTCTCGACCAAGGCCGAGAGTAACATCTACCGCTCGTGGGGCATGGACGTGATCGGCATGACGAACCTGCAGGAGGCTAAGCTGGCCCGCGAGGCCGAGATCTGCTACACGACCGTCGCCATGGTGACCGACTATGACTGCTGGCACGAAGAGCACGACCATGTGACGGTGGAGGACATCATCAAGGTGCTGCACCAGAACGCCGATAACGCCGCCAAGCTGGTGGCCGAGGCGGTGGCGGCGATGCCGGCCGAGGTGAGCTGTAAGTGCCATTCGGCGTTGAAGAACGCCATTATCACCGACCGGAGCGTGTGGCCGGAGGCGACCAAGAAGAAGCTGGAGCTGCTGGTTGGTAAGTACTCCGCATAAGGCGTGGAGTTACTGCGTCCGGGGCGAGCGGGTCCCGGACGCGGTGGTCGATGCCCTGGTGGCGGAGGCCGAGGCGCCGGAGGGGACGCGGTCGCTTTTTGGCGAGTTGATTGAGCCGCTGTCGGATTCGTTTGAGCCGCGGCTGGCCGAGGCGTATCTCGATACCTTCGCCCGGCTGCTCGAACGCGTGGCGCCCGAGCTCAAGGCCGAGGCGCTGCTGCGGCGGCATCGCAGCCTGGGCCGGCCGACGGAGGAGAAGCCGCGCCGGGTGGTGGTGCTTTCGCGGGTGACGCTCGGAGCCGATGTGGCCGTCGTCAGCCCGTTTCTGGCCGCGGCGGCGGCGGTGTATCCGGATGCCGAAATTCTGTTCGCTGGCAATTTGAAAAACTACGAGCTGTTTGAGGAGCGGGCGGGCCATCTGCCGCTGCGCTACGGGCGGACGGCGCTGCTGCGGGAGCGGGTGGCGGTGGGGCTGGCGCTGGCTGGGCAGTTGGACCGGCCTGGCACGGTAGTCTTCGACGCCGACAGCCGGCTGTCGCAGTTGGGTCTGCTGCCGTTCGGGCCGCCGGAGCGGTACCTGTTCTTCCCTTCCCGGGCCTACCGGCCGGAGTCGAGCGAGCCGATCGCGGCGCTGGCGTGCGCGTTCCTGCGCGAGAGGCTGAATTGCGAAACGAAGCCATTCATCGCGCCAGCGGTCACCAACTGGGTGCCGCCGACGGACGTGACGATTTCGCTGGGGGTGGGTGAGAATCCGGCCAAGCGGCTGAGCGGGGATTTCGAGCGGCGGCTGGTGCAGGGCTTGCTCGACCAGGGCCATTCGGTGCTGCTCGACAAGGGCGGCGGCGGCGAGGAGACGGCGCGCGCCGAAGCGCTCGAACAGAGCTGCCGGGGGGCGTTGTATACGTGGCAGGGTTCGTTCGCCCCGTTTGCCGAGGCGATTCGCGCGAGCCGCTTGTACATTGGCTACGACAGCGCCGGCCAGCACGTGGCGGCGGCGTGCGGGGTGCGGCAGATTACGGTGTTTGCCGGGGCGCCGAATCGCCGGTTTGTGGAACGCTGGCGCCCGTGGGCGGTGGAGGGCCGGGCGGCGCTGGTGGAGGCGCGTTCGGCGTAGCGGGGGTACGCGAGGGCCGGGCCGCCGGTCCGTCGGAAGCTTGAGCTGGAGAGCAGGGCTGCGCTAGTTGAGGCGGGTTCCTTTTAGCAGCATTTCGAGCGTAACCACTTCAAGAGCCTTTTCGTGGGTCGCTTCGAGGCGCACCGGCGCAACGATACCGGCGTCGTAAGACTGCTTCCAGCGTTCGACGCAGACGCACCAGCCATCGCCGGGCTTGAGACCGGGAAAGCCCCATTCGGGCCGGGGCGTCACCAGGTCGTTACCCACCGCCACCTGATGGCGCAGGAACTCTTCGGTGACGATGGCGCAGACGGTGTGCTTACCGAGATCTTCGGGGCCGGTGTTGCATTTCCCGTCGCGATAGAAGCCCGTCAGCGGATCGGTGCAGCAGGTTTGGAGCGCGGTGCCCAGCACGTTTTTCGTCATGGTCCTTCCAGAGTATCATCGAGCCGCACATAGAGCCGCTTGTTGAGGCGGCCTTTGTTTTCGGTCCGGTAGATGGTGAAGCGGCCGACGTGGGCGGTCGTCGGAACATGCGTCCCGCCGCAGGCCTGTTCGTCGAACGACTCGATGGCGACCACGCGGACCTTACCGTCGATGACGGGCGGAGAGACTTCGAGCGTTCGGAGAAGATCGGGACGGGCGCGGAACTCGTCTTCGGGCAGGTAGCGGGCGTGGAGCGGCAGGTTACGCGCGAGGACGGCGTTGACCTTTTCGGCCAGGCCCGCGCAGAGAGCCGGCGAGAAGCCCTCCCAATGGAAGTCGATGCGGGAGTAGGAGGCCTCGATCTGGGCGCCGGTGATCCAGGCGCCGTGGTCGCGGAGGGCGATGGTGTTGAGCACGTGGAGGACGGTGTGATACCGCGTGAGGGCGAGGCGCCGGGCGGCGTCGACGCGGAGGGTGACGGGGAGGCCGGGGGCGAGTTCGGGGTGGGCGGCGTGGTGCCAGAAGACGCGGCCGGGGTCGGGGTCGATACGGCTGATGGGCAGGACGGCACCGCCCGGGAGGGTCAGGGTGCCATGGTCGCAGGGCTGGCCGCCGCCGCCGGGATAGAAGCAGGTCTGGTCGAGGGCCACGGCGTCGTCGCGCACGGCCAGGACCGTCGCCGTGGCTTCGAGGGCATGATCATCGATCCAGTACAGGCGCCGGGTGGGCGGGAGCATGGTTCATGGTATCGTGCCCCCATGCTCACTCGCCGCACCCTGCTCGGGGCCGGACTGGCTTCGTTTCGCAAAAACGCTATTGGCGCCCGGCGGCCGAAGAATGTTCTGTTTCTGATGGCCGACGATTTGAACGTCTCGCTCGGCTGCTACGGCCATCCGCAGGTCAAAACGCCGCACATTGACGCCCTGGCGGCGCGGGGCGTGCGGTTTGACCGGATGTACTGCCAGTTTCCGCTCTGCGGGCCGAGCCGGGCTTCGCTGCTGACGGGCTTGCGGCCGGATTCGACAAAGGTGCTCGGCAACAACGTCGACTTCCGGGTGCACCGGCCGGGCGTGGTGACGCTGCCGCAGCTGTTTAAGAATAACGGTTACTTTGCCGGACGGGTGGGCAAGCTGTTCCACATGAACGTGCCGGGCGAAGTGGGGACGAACCGGTTTCAGGACGCGGCCTCATGGCACCACTCGTTCTCTCCGCCGGGGCTCGAAGACAAGAGCCCGGGGCAGCGGCTGGCGATGCGGATGGCGCCGACGCAGACGGCGACGGACGCGGGGCAGGCGGATACGAACGCCGCCGACGCGGCGATTGCGCTGCTTGAAAAGCACCGCGGCGAGCCGTTCTTTCTCGGCGTGGGGATGCTGCGGCCGCATCTGCCGTGGGTGGCGCCGAGCCGGTTTTTCGATCTCTATCCGGCCGGCACGATAAAGCTCGCGGAGAACCCGCCGGGCGACCACGCCGATATTCCGCGGGCGCATCTGGGCGTGCGGCCGCAGTTGTGGAACCACATGCAGATGCCGGAGGCGCATCAGCGGGAGGCCCGGCGGGCCTACTACGCCTCGACGTCGTACATGGACGAGCAGGTGGGCCGGGTGCTCGGGGCGCTCGACCGGCTGGGCTTGCGCGAGGATACGATTGTCGCGTTTATGGGCGACCACGGTTGGAGCCTGGGCGAGCATACGCACTGGCAGAAGATGAATCTGTTTGAGACCAACGCGCGGGTGCCGTTTGTGCTGGCCGCGCCCGGGCAGCCGGGCAACGGACAGGGGACGCGGGCGCTGACCGAGTTTGTGGATGTCTATCCGACGGTGGCCGCCCTGGCCGGGCTGCGGGCGCCGGAGGACCTGGAGGGGCAGAGCATGACGGGGCTGCTGCGGCAGCCGGGCCGCCGGTTCAAGAAAGCGGCGTTTACGCAGTTGCAGTTTGAGGAGCGGATTGTGGGGCGGTCGATGCGGACCGAGCGGTACCGTTATATCGTCTGGGAGGGCGCGGGCGGCGGGGAGGAGCTTTATGACCACGAGGCGGACCCGGGCGAGTTTACCAACCGGATTGATTCGCCGGCGGCGGGGGCGCTGCGGGCGCAGTTTGCGCGGGGCTGGCGCGGCGCGCGGGCGTGACGAAAGCGGGGCGGACTGCGTACAATCTGGTTGATGGGTTCTCTGTTTCGTACAACCGTTCTCCTGGCGTTGGCCGCCGCTTCCCTGCTGGCTAAGAAGCCTTGGAGTGAAGAAAAGGCCAAGAACTGGTACGCCAAACGGCCGTGGCTGGTGGGCGCGAACTACATTCCCGCTTCGGCCATCAACCAACTGGAGATGTGGCAGGGCGAGAGTTTCCGCCCGGGGCAGATTGCGCAGGAGTTTGCGATGGCACAGGCGATCGGCATGAATACGATGCGGATCTATCTGCACCACCTGCTCTGGCAGGACGATCCGAAGGGCCTGCTGCGGCGGATTGATACGCTGCTCGAGATCGCCGAGAAACACAAGATCAAGCCGATGTTTGTGCTGTTTGACTCCTGCTGGGACCCGTTTCCGCAGTCGGGCCGGCAGCCGGCGCCGAAGCCCGGGGTGCATAACTCGGGCTGGGTGCAGAGCCCGGGGGCGGTTTCGCTGACGAAGGTCTCCGATACACCGAAGCTGGAGGCCTATGTGCGGGGCGTGGTGGGGGCGTTCCGGCGGGATAACCGGATTCTCGGCTGGGATATCTGGAACGAACCGGATAACTGGAATGATTCGAGTTACAAGAAAGTAGAGCCGCTTGATAAGATGAAACACGTGGAGCGTCTGCTGCCGCTGGCCTTTGACTGGGCGCGGGACGAGAAGCCGACGCAGCCGCTGACTAGCGCGGTGGGGAAGGGCGACTGGAGTTCCGACGATAAGTTGACGGCGGTGGAGCGGATTCAACTGACGCAATCGGACGTGATCTCCTTCCATAACTACGAGGCCCCGGCGAAGCTGCAGGCGCGCATCGATTCGCTGCGCCGCTTCAACCGCCCGATTCTGTGTACCGAGTATATGGCCCGGGGCAACGGGAGCACGTTTGCGGGCTCGCTGCCCATCGGGAAGAAAGAGGGCGTGGCGATGATGAACTGGGGCTTCGTGCAGGGCAAGACGCAGACGCACCTGCCGTGGGACTCCTGGAAGCGGCCCTACACGGACCGGCAGCCGGCGGTGTGGTTCCACGAGATCTTCCGTAACGACGGAACGCCGTACCAGGCCGAAGAGGTCGAGTTCATCAAGAAAACAACGCTGAATCCTTAGGCGCGCAGGTCGTAGCAGAGCAGGCGGGGCGGGGTGTTTTTGAGCACGTCGCGGCTGTGCTGCACGACGTAGAGCAGACCGCGGGAGAGCACGGGCAGAGACCAGGTTTCGCGGGCGGCGAACAGCCAGGCGCGCGAAAGCTCTTTGTAGCCCTTGGGGGTCAGTTCCATCCAGAGTAAGTGGCCGAGCTCGCCGAGGGCGAGATACCTGCCGTCGGCCTGGAGTAAGTTACCGCGGTAGGTACTCATCAACTGCTGACGGCTTTGATCGCCGTTGCTGAGGGTATCCGTCCATTCGGGATTGGTGCGCCAGGCGATCTTGCCGGTTTTCAGTTCGAGGCAGGCGAGCGAGGCGTCGGGTTCGTTGCGGCCATCGAAGCCGTATAGATAGCCGTCCTGGTGGATGGGCGTATTGAAGTGCAAACCGAATTCGGGGGTGGTCCAGAGGAGTTTGGGCTGGAAGTCCGGGGTCACTTCGAGCAGGGCGCCGCCGGTTTTGTAGCTGGCCGAGATGAAGATCTGGTTGCCGATGGCGACCGGGCAGGAGGCATTGACGGACTCGTAGCTTTTGCTGCGCCACGGGAAGGTGAAGTCGACTTTGCCGCTGCGGGGATCGAGGCAGAGGAGGCCGCCGGTGGGGGGGCGGCTCTCGCCGCCGGCGAGGACGAGCACGCGGGGCTGGCCGTGGATGGTGGCGGGGATGGGCGAGGCGTAGCTGGCGCCCCACTCCTTGCCGGCGCCCCAGATCTGCTTGCCGGTGGTTTGCTCGAGGGCGATGACGGTGGGCCCGCCGGGGGCGCCGACGTTGATGATGAGCCGGTCCTGCCAGGCGAGGGGGGTGGAGGCGACGCCGAAGAAGTCCTGCGGGACTTTGTATTCGGCGAGCAGATCGCGCTTCCAGAGGACTTTGCCGGAGGCGAGTTCGAGGCAGTGGAGCTTGCCTTCGGCGCCGATGGTGAAGACGCGGGCGCCGACGATGACGGGGCTGGAGCGGGGGCCGTTGTTGTAGCCGTAGCGGTCTTCAAAGGCGGTGGAATAGGTGTGCTGCCAGTAGCGTTCGCCGGTTTCGGGGTGGAGGCATTCGACGACTTCATTCGCGCCCTGGCGGTGGAGGAAGACGAGGCGGTCGCCGACGATGGCGGGAGAGCTGTAGCCGGTGCCTTTGGGCAGTTCCCAGAGCAGGGGCGGGCCGCCGGCGGGGAAGCGGGGCTTGAGCTTGGTTTCGAGCGAGGTGCCGTTGTGGCGCGGGCCGAGAAAGCCAGGCCAATCCTCGGTTTTGGCTTGGGGGGAGAGGGGGGTGGGGCGGCGCGGCGGGGCGGCGAGCAGGGGGAGCGGGGCGAGGAGGAGCGTGCGGCGGTCGATCATCGTATCGCCATTCTCTCACCCCGCCGGGCGGTTGCGGGATGGCAGAATAGTACGCATGAGTCAGCTGGCGAGGATTGGGGTGGCGATTGACGGGGACCTGCTCGAAGCGTTCGACGAGCATATCGCCGCCAAGGGGTATCAGAACCGGTCGGAGGCGTTTCGCGATCTGATTCGAGACCGGCTGGTGCGGGAGGAGACGGCGGCGCCGGAGCAGGAGGTGGTGGGCAGCCTGACGCTGGTTTATGACCATCACCACCGGAACCTGGCCGGGAAGATCACGGCGCTGCAGCATGATTTTCACGGGGTGGTGGTGTCGACGCTACATGTGCATCTGGACCACCATAACTGCCTGGAGGTGCTGATTCTGCGGGGACGATCCGAGGCGGTGCGGCAACTGGCCGACCGGCTGATTGCACTGAAGGGCATCCAACACGGCCAACTGGCGATTACGACGGCGGACGCGGGACGCATACGAAAACACTAGGCGTGCTACGATCAGGAGTTATGTTGAAGACGGTTTGGATTTTCCTGTTGGCCGCCGGAGCGGTCATGGGGCACTTTGCCTGGATTGCCCCGGCGCAGCCGGGACTGACGGTGGGGCAGGCGGCGATGGTGCAGTTAGGCATTGGCCACGAGTTCGGAGTGAGCGAGGCGGCGCCGCTGACGGCGGGCCTGACGAGTTACGCGCTGTCGCCGGCGGGTGCGCGGACGGCGCTGCAGCCGGTGAAGCAGGGGCCGTGGTTGACGGCTTCCTACACGCCGCGGGAGGCCGGGCAGCACCGGTTCGTTTTTGTGCACGACCGGGGGATCCGGAGCCGGACGCCGCAGGGGATGCGGGACGGCGGGCGGGAGAAGAATCCGACGGCGACGCAGGCGTTCCGGTCGATGCGGACGGGGGTGGCGTACGCGTTGACGGGCGGGGCGAAGATGGCGCCGAAGGGGGTGGGGGTGGTGTATGAGTTGATCCCGGAGCGGACGGAGAAGGGGGTGACGGTGACGCTGCTGTTGAGCGGAAAGCCGTGCGCGGGGGGCGAGGTGACGGTTTCGTGGGCGGGCAAGAGAGAGGTGACGGTGGGGAAGACGGGGGCGGACGGCAGGATCAGCTACAGCGTGCCGGCGGGGGCGAAGGGGCCGCTGGTGATTCTGGCCGAGCAGTCCGTGGCGGCGGCCAAGGGCGCGGGTTACGACACGGACAACTATCAGACGGCGCTTTATTTGAACTGGTAAGCCGATGCATATTGCCGATGGAATTCTGCCTCCCGCCTGGTGCGTGGCCGGCCACGCGCTGGCGCTGGGCGGGGTGGCGCTGCTGGGGCGGCGGGTGGAGCCGGCCGAGGTGGCGCGAATGGGCATGATGTCGGCGGCGGGGTTTGTGGTGTCGATGCTGCACTTTCCGCTGCTGGGGACCTCGGTGCATCTGGGGTTGATGGGATTTACGGGGGTTCTGCTGGGGGGGCGGGCGTTTCCGGTGATTTACACGACGCTGCTGTTTCAGGCGCTGCTGTTTCAGCACGGCGGGTTGCTCGCGCTGGGGGTGAACGCTTTGAACATGGGGCTGGGGGCGCTGGCGGCGATCGTGTTATGGCGAGCGCCGGGGCTGCCGGAGGTGGTGCGGGGCGGGTTGGCGGGTTTTGCCGGTACGTATCTGCCGGCGCTGCTCCTGGTGGCGGAGTTCCAGGCCGCCGGCTACGGGAAGGGGTTTGCGGCGATTGCGGCGGTGTATCTGGCCGTGGCGGTGATTGAAGGGGCGCTGACGGCGACGGCGGTGACGTTTGTGCGGCAGGCCAAGCCGGCGCTGTTGGAGGGCCGTTGAGAGGGGCGATGTTGGCGGTGCTGTGGACGGCGGGTGCGCTGTTCGGGCACGATTTGGGGGTGGCAACGCGGGTGGCGGGGGAGGCGGTGCTGGTGACGGCGGTGTACGGTGGTAGCGAGCCGGCGGTGTTCTGCCAGGTTTCGATTTTTTCGCCGGGCAGGGCCGAGAGTGAGTTTCAGACGGGGCGGACGGACGCGCGGGGGCGGTTTGCGTTTCTGCCGGACGGGCCGGGGACGTGGCGGGTGGTGGTGGACGATGAGATGGGGCACCGGCAGACGGCGACCGTGGAGTGGACCGGGGCGGGCGGCGGGGAGCCGGCGGCGGGGGGGCAGCCGCCGTGGCAGAAGGCGTTGACCGGGGGGGCGGTGCTGCTGGGATTGACGGGGATGTGGCTGTGGTGGCGGGTGCGGGAGCGACTATGAACGCGCCGATTGCGGTGGTGGCGGGGTGCCGTTGGACGGGGGTGGAGAGCCGGGCGAAGATTGTGGGATTGATGGGCGCGGCGGTGGCGGTGGCGGCGGGACAGGGGGTCGTGGTGGTGGGGGTGCAGTTGGCGCTGGCGGGGGCGTGGGTGGCGGCGGGGGGTCTGCCGCTGCGGTGGGTGCTGCTGCGGTGTGCGCTGGTGACGCCGTTTGCGGCGATGATGGCGGCGTTGCTGGCTTTTGAGCGGGCGCCGGATTATGCACCGGCGCTGGTGGTGCTGGGTAAGGCGTACGGGTCGGTTTTGCTGCTGGGGATGCTGGCGGCGGCGACGCCGGTGCCGGAGTTGGTGGCGGGGCTGGAGCGGCTGAGGGCGCCGGCAGTGCTGGTGGCGACGGCCTCGTTTACTTACAGGTACGGGCAGCTGCTCGAGGAGGAGTGGGGGCGGATGGACCGGGCGCGGGTGAGCCGCGGGGGGCGCGGGGCAGGGTGGGGGGATTGGGGTCCGCGGCTGGGGGTTTTGTTGGTGCGGAGTTGGGACCGGAGCGAGCGAGTGGCGTCGGCGATGATAGCGCGGGGGTTTGCGGGGCGGCTACCGGGGGGAGAGGGGCGGCGGTGGGGGTTGGGGGATTACTGTTTTGCGGCGGGAGGGCTGGTGATGGCGATGCCGTTGGGGTGGGAGGTGTGGCTGGTAGCGGGGAGGGGTTGATGAGCGGGATGGGGTAGTGTTGGCGGAGCGGAGTACGGTGGTGGTGTGCGGGGTCAGGGTAACTGCCAGCGTTCGTTGAACAGGCCGGCGGTGGCGATGCCGGGCCATTCGGCGCCGGGCTTGACGGCGAGCACGGCGAAGTCGCCGAGGCGGGGCATACCGTACTTGTAAGTAAACTCGCGATCCTCGATGGTCATGCCGCTGTTGAGGACGACGTAGTGGCGGGGGGCGAGGGGGTTGGGGAGATGAGCGCGGGGAGGTGGCTGGCGGCAGGGAAAGACTGGCCGCCAAAGCCGACGCAGTCGCGGGTCCAGCGGAGGGGCGTCTTGCCCTGGAGACGGGCGATCCAGCGGTTGCTGCCGGGGTCGCCGAAGGGGATGAGGTTGTAGTAACCTCGTTATCGTTCTTGATGCGGGGGTGGGCACGGAGACCCTTGGCGTAGAGGCGGTCGAAGCGGGCGAGGAGGCGGAGGGCGTGGGTTTTTTGGAGGCCCGGGACGGGATGGGCGAGGGCCCAGCGATTGCCGGTGCGGGCGAGGGTGAGGCGGGGGGCGGGTTTGACCTTGAGCTCCTGGCCGTCGATAGTGATCTGGCGGGCGGCGGCGGTTTCTGAGAGGGTGAGACGGGTGACGTTGCGGGTGGTCAAAGTGTAGCGGCGGCGGGCTTCGACTTCGGCACGTTCGTAATGCTGCTGGAGATGGTCGATGGTGAGCCAGTGGGAGCGGGGGTAGCGGGTGGTGAAGGTGACGAAGCGGATGTGGTTGGGCGAGAGGCGGCCGCGGTCGCCGTGTTCTTTGAGGAAGGCATCGAGTTGGGCGCGGACCTCGGGGCTGGTACTGTGGCCGGTGTTCTTGGAGATGAGGAAGCGGGCGGGGGTGCCGGGGACGCGGAGGGAGCTTTCGAGCTGTCCGCGGGTTTTGGTGCCGGCGGGGGGCGGGGGGCGGGGGGATGGAGCTAGTGCCGCTTTCGTTTTCGCGGCCGTGGCCGGCGATGGGGAGGTTGAAGGCGTTGAGGGACCAGTCGAGGATCTTTTCGTAGATGCGGAGGGGGCCGGCCAGGTAGGGCGGGAAGCCGGGGAGTTGGGAGCGGGAGGGCCAGGTGCCGGCGCCGATTGCGGCGGCGGCGAAGGCGCCGGGGTGTTGGAGGGCGATGTGCCAGGCGCCGCAGCCTCCCATCGAGAAGCCGCGGAGGAGGATGCGGTTGGGATCGATTTTATAGCGGGACTGGACGGCGGCGATGGCTTCAAAGACATCGACTTCGCCGGCCCAGTGGTAGGCGATGCCGTTCCAGCGGCCGTAGACGTCGAGTTGGATTTGGCCATCGTCGGCGGGGTTGGAGGGGGAGGGGGTGACTTTCCGGGCGCGGTGGCGGCCGTGGAGCCAGACGTAGAGGCGGGCGGGTTTGGCGGGGTCGTAGGAGGCGGGGAGGCGAAGGGCGTAGGGCTGGACGGAGCCGTCGAGGGCGGAGAGGTAGCCGTGGAGGCGGCGGGATTTATGGGTGGTCCAGGGGGCTTGCCCGGCGAGGAGTTGGCGGCCGCGTTCGACGCCCTGGGCGAGGACGTTGAGGAAGCGGGGCACGTCGGCGGGGAGGAAGAACTCTTCGGGATGCTCTTCGAGCGTGGCGCCGGCTTTGTGGAAGATGGCGACCTCGGCGAGGAGGGCGGGGTCGGTATTTTTGGCGCGGAGTGGGGTGAGGAGGGAGGCGATCTGTTGGGAGGTTGCGGTGAGCTGTTGCTACTGGGCGGGGGTGAGGACGACCGGGGGGGGCGGCGCCGGGTTCTGAGCGGGGGCGAGGGTGAGCAGGAGGAGGAGGGCGAGGGGTAGGCGGGTGATCATAGGGCGGCGGGGAATGAGTATATAGTATCGGGACGGAGGGGAGGGTGCCGCTGGCCGCCGTTCCGCGGGAGATAAAAAGAGCCGGGCCTCTCTGGTGGAGAGGCCCGGCGCGGTTGGGTTTGCGAGCGAGCGTTTAGAACTCTAAACGCAGGCCCATGGTGATGAGGCGGGCGCCGTTCTGCGGACCGGTGGGCCGGCCGAAGTTGGCGTTGCCAATTGTGCCGTTCACACCGCCGAAGTTGGTGCGGTTGAAGATGTTGAAGCCATCCGCCCGATAGATGAGGACGACGGGGTTCTTCTCGGTCTCGAACAGGGCCATGCGCTTGACGATGGCGAAGTTCTCGGTAAAGACGGCCGGTTGACGGAACGCATTATCGTAGAACGCCGCGGTGCCGAGCGTGAAGAGAGGAGCGGCCGTGTAGGCAGCCGGGTTGAAGAACCGGGTGTTGGGGTTGTTGGGATCGAGCGTGGTGCGGTCGATGCCCGTACGGATCGGGGCGCCGGAGCGGTTGGCCTTGGTGAGCGGCGCAAACAGCACGCCGTTGCCGAGGGGGTTACCGGGGGTGGCGGCCTGGATCAGGGTACCCTTGCGGTAAACCGCCGTACCCGCGATGGTCCAGCCACCGGTGGCGAGGTTGACGAGCCGGTTGGCAGAGCCGAGGTACTTCTTGCCCTTACCGAACGGCAGATCGTAGGTAGCCAGAATGTTCAACACGTGGGGGATGTCAAAGGGCATGAAGCTCTTGGCATCGGGCAGGTTGTAGTAGTCCTGGGGCGAGCCCTGGCCACCGAGCTGGCTGAACACCTGGCGGAAGTGGCCGTTACCGAGGCTCTTGGACCAGGTGTAGTTGGCGTTGATCTGCATGTCGCCGTAGCGGCGCTCGACCTTCAGCTGCAGGGCGTCATACCAGCTGAGACCATAGCCGGCAAAGAGGCTGGCGACGGTGAGGTACTGCGGGTAGGGCCGGAGGCTCTGCGCCACGCTGCGGTTGAGGCCAAAACCCGGGAAGGGTTCGCGGAAACCAGCGGCCTGAGCAGCGGGGCTGCTGAGGGGCTGCTGGAGCAGGCTGCCGCGGCTGAGCAGGCTGGTGGGGAGCTGGTTCAGGTCGACCGTGGAGTTCAAACGGGTGCCGCGGTTGCCCTGGTAGGCGACATCGAACAGCCAGTTTTTAATCTCGTGCTGGACGCTGAAGCTCCAGTTGTAGATACGAGCGGCCTGACCGGCGGTGGGACCCTGGTACTGCACGCTCTGGAAGTTGACGATGGTGGGATCGATGATCGGGGGCGGGCGGTAGCCGGCCTGGACCGGAATGCCGTTGTCCCAGTTGAGGACCTGGTTCAGACCATCGCTCTGCAGGTCGTTGGTGCCGGCAAAGCCCGCGCGGCAGCCGCAACCGCCGCTCGACATGCCCTGGTAGAAGATGGCGTAGCCACCGCGGAGGACGGTTTTGGGGGTGAGTTGGTAGGCGAAGCCGATACGGGGGCCGATGTTGGAGTAGTCGTTCGGGTAGAAGCGCTTCACGCCGGTGCGACCGGGGCCGGTACCGGAGAAGACGAGAGCGCCGGGACGGCCGCCCGCGCCGGGGTTCGGGACGTTGATGTCGACGTGCGAGTAGCCATTGCCATCCGGAATGTGCCACCCGATCGGGACTTCATAGCGGAGACCGAGGTTGAGGGTGAGCTTCGAGGAGACGCGCCAGTTGTCCTGGAAGAAGACGGCGGTGTCGTAGTAGTTGACCGTATCGAACAGGACCGGGGGAACGACATTGGAGGCCACGTCGGCGGCGCCCAACAGGAGGCTGGCAAACTCGTGGCCGGAGGAGGTAAGCGCCGTGGGCAGAGCGGTCTGCGCGCGGTTGAAGACGTAACGACCGTTGGTGCCGGCGAGGTCTTCGCCACGGGTGGTGAAGCGCCGCCAGTTGTAGCCGAACTTGTATTCGTGCTTGCCGCGGAGCCAGGTGAAGCCCTGGCTGAACCACCACTGGCGGTTGAACTGGGCCCCGTTGGCTACCTTACCGTCCTGGACACCATAAGGAGTGAGGCCGGCGGCACCGTTGAACTGGATGCGGGGGGTGGCGTCAGAGTCGCCGGTAAGATTGAAGCCCAGCTTCGAACCGAAACCAGCCTGGAAGGGGTTGTTCCAGGTCTGCCGCGTGATCGAAAAGGAGTACGTGGTGTGCATACTCAGGTTGGGCTTGATGCTGTAGTCGTGATTGATGCGGTGGTTGTAGGGCTTCTGGTTGTTGTTGAGCCCCTGACCGAGGGCGCCGGGGAAGGTAGCGAGGTCGGTCTGCGCCTGGACTTCGTTCGAGAAGAAGTAGCTGACGCGGTTGGTGGGGGTAAAGGCGTGATCGGCCTTGAAGCTCCAGATGTCGCGTTCAAACGGGCTCTCGTTGACGAAGTCGTAGTTGTTGGCCAAGGTGGGCCGGTTGGCGTCAGGAATCAGCGGGATGAGGTTGCGGGCCACGCGGCTGAAGCGCGCCGCCGGGACGATGTTCCCGGGGAAGGGCTGGCGCACATTGCCGGCGGTGGTGGCCGGGTCGTAGACGATCGGCACGCCGGCCTGGCTGAAGTTACCCTGCTTCATGAGCGGGGTGGGCAGGGTGGAGACGGGGAAGCTGATGGTAGCGGGGCGGAGATCTTTGGTCTTGGTGAAGTACCAGAAGGTCTTATTGCGGCCGTCGTACACCTTGGGAATGTAAACGGGGCCGCCGATGGAGCCGCCGGTTTCATTGAACCGCTCTTTGGGGCGGAAGTTGGCGGCGGGATTCGGGTTGGCGTTGCGGGCCCAGGCGTTGGCATTCCAGATGTCGCGGCGCATGTTGTGGAAGGCCGCGCCATGGAACCAGGAGGTGCCGCTCTTGGCGACGTAGATTTCAATGCCGCCACCAACACGGCCGTACTCGGCCGAGTAGTTGGAGCTGAGCATCTTGAATTCGCTGAACATTTCCGCGGAGGGGAAGTTGAAGACGGCGCTCGACTCGACGTTCAAGGCGCTGGCGCCATCGATGAGGACTTCCTGAGCGCGGCCGCCGGAGCCGGAGACCGACTGTTCGCCGTTGTTGGTGACACCCGGCATGTAGTTAACGAAGGCGCGGGGGTTGCGGATACCGCCGGTAAAGAGCGGCAGGTTATCCATCATCTTGGTGGAGACGGCGTTGCCGCGTTCGGACGAGGAGGTTTCGAGCAGTGGAGCCTGATCGCTCACGGTTACGGACTGCTGGACGTCGCCGACTTCGAGCTTGAGGTCGAGGTCAACGCGCTGGGCGATGCGGATTTCGATGTTCTGGCGGGTCAGCTTTTTGAAGCCGGATTTTTCCACCATGATGACG
>JAINDL010000088.1 GCA_019931245.1 Bryobacteraceae bacterium CoA2 C42 | reverse complement strand
TTGGTCGGGGCGGCGGGATTCGAACTCGCGACCCCTTGCGCCCAAGGCAAGTGCGCTACCAGGCTGCGCTACGCCCCGACACCCCTGTAGTTTAGCATTGCGGTACGGGGAGCGCCCCGGGGTTTGATACACTCGGCCCCATGCAGCGCCGTCAATTTCTTCGCCTCGCCGCCGCTTCGGCGGCCGTGCCGGCCTTGGCCGCCCCGGAGCGGCCCAATATTGTCCTGATCATGGCCGACGATATGGGATGGTCCGACCTCGGCTGCTACGGCTCAGAGATCGCCACACCCACCCTCGACCGCCTCGCGGCCAACGGCATCCGCTTCACGCAGTTCTATAACACCGCCCGCTGCTGCCCCACGCGCGCTTCGCTCCTCACCGGCCTCTACCCGCACCAAGCCGGCATCGGCCACATGATGAACGACTACGGGCTGCCCGGCTATCGCGGCGACCTGAACAAGAGCTGCGTCACCATCGCAGAGGTTTTGAAAACGGCCGGCTACCAGACGGCCATGACGGGCAAGTGGCACGTGACGCCGCGCTCCCGCGCCGATAAAGGCAACTGGCCGCTCCAGCGCGGCTTCGACCGCTTCTTCGGCACCATCGACGGCGCCGGCAGCTTCTACAACCCCGCGACACTAACCCGGCAGAACGAGACCATCGACCCGGAAAGCAAAGAGTTCTACTACACCGATGCGCTGGGCGAAAACGCCGTCGCCTACATTGAAGAGTTCAGCGCCAAGCCCGACCCCTTCTTCCTCTACATGGCCTTCACCGCCCCCCACTGGCCGCTGCATTGCCCGGAAGAGACCGTCGCCAAGTACAAAGACACCTACAAAGACGGCTGGGACGCGCTGCGCCAGAAGCGGTTCGCCAAACAGAAGAAGCTGGGCCTCGTGAAGACCAACTGGGAGCTGACGCCACGCGACAGCGAGGTGCCCGCCTGGGAGAACGCCCCGGATAAAGAATGGGAGGCGCGGCGGATGGCCGTCTACGCGGGCATGGTCGACCGGCTGGACCGGGCCGTGGCGCGCGTCGTGCGGACGCTCGAGCAGAAGAAGCTGCTCGACAACACGCTGATCCTGTTCTTTGCCGACAACGGGGGATGCGCCGAAGGCATGAACGCCCCGCCGGCCAACCAGAATCCGAACACCTCCATCAAACCGCGGACCACGCGCGACGGACGCCCCGTGCGCTACGGCAATACCCCGGACATTCTGCCGGGCCCGGAGGACACCTACACGAGCTACGCGACGCCGTGGGCGAACGCCTCCAATACGCCCTTCCGCATGTACAAGCACTGGGTGCACGAGGGCGGGATTTCGAGCCCGCTGGTGGCGCACTGGCCGGCCGTGATCAAGCGGCGCAACGCCATGTCGAGCGAGCCGAGCCATCTGATCGACCTGATGGCGACCTGCGTCGACCTCGCCAAGGCCAAGTATCCGGCCAGCTGGAAGGGCGAGCGGATCCATCCGATGGAGGGCAAGAGTCTCGAGCCGGTGTTCCGCACCGGACGGCGGACACCGCACGAGGCCATCTACTGGGAGCACGAAGGCAACCAGGCCATTCGCATGGGCCAATGGAAGCTGGTGAAAGTCCATAAGGGCGAATGGGAGCTCTATGACATCGAGGCCGACCGGACCGAGCTGAACAACCTGGCGGCGGCGCAGCCGGAGCGGGTGAAGGCGATGGCGGCGAAATGGGAGGCCTGGGCCCAGCGCGCCAACGTCGCGCCGTGGGAGAGCTGGGCCCAGGGGAAAAAGAACCGGAAGAAAGGCTAGCCGCAGAGTTACGCGCCACCACCCCTTCGATAGCAAGGGAGGCCCAACGATCGAAGAGCAACCAGTACCCTCGATCTCAAAACATGATCGGGGGCTGGTTGTCGCGGAAGTTGCGGCTACTGGCGCTAGCCGTGATGGAAGGAAGAGGCATCGAGCACTTCGCTTTCTGAAACTTCTCTATCGGGCTCGTCCTTCCATTTTGAAAAGGGGGAGAATTCAACAACCTGTCCGGTTCGTGAACAAGTTAGACAGTAGGATTGGTCGAGATCGATCTCCAGGTCCTGCTGTCGCATTCCGAGCCATGTGGCCAAGTACTGATGCGTGCCATCCTTAGGCATGGTTGGATTTTTCAGCGCTTTCTGAACGCCCCCTCTCCACCAAAGGGGGATCAACTCCCCGCGGCTGACCCTCTCAAAACTCTCGGGGGATTCGATGATGAGCTGCCGACCACGCTCCCAACAGTACACTAGCCCATTGTCGGGGCCGAGCCACATTTCGCGCCAGGAAAGACCCGTGCGCAGGGGTTCTGCGATTGAGCGATAAATTTTTCGGTTCTCAGTACTCGACATGTACACCGATAGCCCTCCAAAACTGAAATTCTTCCATCAGCGGAATTCCGTACTTTCTCGCTTTCTGTGCCTTTCCGGACTGCGTATGGGGATCTGCCACAACCAACAAGTCCACTTTCTTGGTCAGCGAATCAGTGATGTTGATTCCTTTTTCGGCGGCCAAGGTGAGTGCCATCGACCTTGACATATATTCCCCGTGCAAACGACATAGCGATTCGCCCGTGAAGCAAACGATTTTCGACGCCAACTCATTTGCGCCTTTTGTGGGGGCGGGTACCCTTGCTGTTTCGTTGGAGGACTTTTGGGGCATCTTTCCATGCGCTGCCGAAAGCGCCTGCTCGGCTGCATCACCGGATAGCCCGAGAGCCTCGGCCGCACGTCTTAGATCGGCGCGTTCCGCATCGGTGACCACTCCATCCGCAAGGGCGGCGATCTGCAATTGCAGTAGATACTGCTGGTGGATTGCGGAGATTTCCTCTACCGTGAGGCCCCAGTGATCCGCGAGAGCGCGTAAATCGTTACACTCATCGTCATCAATATTGCGATCCTCCATCGCCTGAGCGAGTAAGGCGGCATAGGCTATGCGGGGGGAAGGATCGGGCGCTGGTTCCGGTATTTCCAGCCCGTAACTGATACCAGGCATTCTTCGGGCAAGCGTTTGCAGGTAGGTGCTGGCCGGGGTGCTCCTGGTTTCGAGAACCCTTCTGACGAGAGGTATTGAGCCGGGGTCGGAACGACTTGGCCAAAGCGGCGCCGATAGAGCTTCCACATAGGCGACAAGTTCGGGGTCTGCGGTTAACATTTTCTGTAAGACCATGGCGGTTGCCCTCGCATCGGCCAAAGCCGAGTGGGCCACGGTCGGACGGGGAACTTCGTAGTCGACACAAACTCTTTCCAGCTTGCCTCCGCCCGCGAGGCGCATGGTGCATAAGGCGGGAATGTCTGGCAGGGGGCAACCTGCCCGTTCGAATTCGGCGTGAATAAAACTTAGATCAAAGCGGACGTTATGTCCTGCAACTGCTACTGCTCCGCCAAGCATTTGGCAAAGACGCCCGATCACATCGTCGAATCCTGGAGCATTTCTAACCATGCTCGGAGTGATCCCGTGAATGCGCGTGGGGCCAACGTCTCGGCCGGGATTGATCAAGGAACTTAGTTCCTCAAGGATTCCATCCTTTTCGTCCATTAGAACCACAGCAATTTCAACAACCCGATCTGTACGGGATGCACAGAGTCCCGTAGTTTCCACGTCAATGACTGCAATTCTCGCCACAAAGGTTTTTTACCATACTGACGGAGGAATCGCGTCCTGTGGCTAGATTAGTACCGACTGTTGCACCTGCGAAGAATCGGTAACCCGATCGAGGCTGTTCGGATATGTGGCTTGCAATACATTTTGCCGCCAAATGGGAGGCCTGGGCCCAGCGCGCCAACGTTGCGCCGTGGGAGAGCTGGGCCCAGGGGAAAAAGAACCGGAAGAAAGGCTAGCCGCGGCGCCCGCGGCTGACGTGGCGGCGGGCCACCCATTTCGCGTCCAGATACTCGCCCATGCTCAGGGTGCCGGTAATCCGGTCGCCGGTGAGCTGGCCGGTGAACTCGAACTGCAGCGAGTCGCCGTGGCGCTCGCTGTAGCTGCTCGTCAGGCGCACGCGGTTGCCCTCCATCTGGCCCATCAGGTCGCGGGAGACAAACTCGCCCTGATGGGTGCCCTCAATCTGCCCGTTGGTCTGCTTGAGATGCAGCACGTGGGTGGACTTGCTGGCGCTGTACTCGATCTCGACGTCCCAGCGGCCGGAGAGGTCAGCGGCGGCCGGGGCGTTGGTCGCGGGCGGGGCCGGGGGCGGGTTCTTCAGCGTAGCCGCGATGCGGTCGGCCACCACTTTCTCATCACCGGGGGCCATCATGTAAGGCACGACCTGAATCGAGTTTTCGCTGGCGCCGGTGGGCAGGGCGATGCGGGGCGCCGTCGTGAACAAATGGCGGGCGAGGGCGCGGCCGGTGACGCCGGTTTTGGCGGCGTCCCATTGGATGACCAGCGTCGGGGTGTTGTTCGACAGGCCCTCCGGCTGGCGAATCGAGGTAGTGACGCCGGGGACGGCGGAAACCTGTTTGGCGATGTGGTCGAGGCGGGCCATCCAACCGTTCCATTCGGCCTTGTGGTCGCGCTTTCTCCACATTTCGACGGCCATCAACATGCCGACAGCCTCTTCCTTGCCGATCTTGAGGCCGCGGGCGAAACCGTGGTGGGGCGAGCTATGGACCCAGGCGGCTTGGACAAGGTCTTTGCGGCCGAGCAGGAGCCCGGCCGTCTGCGGGCCGCGCATGCACTTGCCGCCGCTGTAGGCGACGAGGTCGGCGCCGGCCTGGAGGTGGACGTTGGGGACGGTGAGGCCTTCGGCGGCGGCGTCGACAAAGACCGGGACGTTGTGCTTTTTGGCCATCTCGCAGATGACCTTGGTGGACAGCGGGCTTTTATCGGCGTTGGGGCCGGCGAGGATGTAGACCATGGCCGTGCGCGGGCCGAGGGCGGCGGCGAACTCTTCGACGGTGCCTGCTTCGACGACCTTGGCGCCGACGGCGCGGACGGCGGCGTCGTAGACGTTGCGGGAGTGATTGGGGATGATGACTTCGTCTTTGGCGAAGCCTTCGAGGTTGGGCAGGCGGACGTGGAGGTCGGCGTTGCCGCCGGCGATGCAGGCGGCGGTGGCGTGGGTGATGGCGGCCGAGCAGCCGCAGCTGACCATGCCCCATTCGGCCTGGGTGAGTTCGGCGAGGCGGGCGCCGACGGCGGCCATGAGTTCGTCGATGTGGACGTAGCGCTGGGAGGCTTCGGCCATGGCGGAGCGGACTTCGGGCAGCATGGTGGAGCCGCTGATGATGGTGAAGGTGCCGCGGGCGTTGATGAGCGGCTGCACGCCGATGGATTCATAGATGCCGCCGCCGAGTTGGAGGCCGGCGGTGGGGGCGGCGGCCGCTTCTTCCGGCGCGAGGCCGGTGAGCAGTCCGAGGGCCGAACCGCGGAGGGCGTCGCGGCGGCGGAGCCGTTGGGAGAGAAATTCCAGCATGGATCTACTGTACGCCGAATAGCGGGGCGGTGAAACCGGGGGGCGGATGGCCTACACTGGGGCTTGCCTCCGATTCGTCTGCTGTTTGCTCTGTTGATTGCGGCCGTGAGCGTCTGGAATGGGACGCGCAGCGTGCGCCAATCGCTGACCATCGACGAGGCGATGACGTTTTTGTCGTTCTCTTCGAAGCCGCTCGGGGAGATGTTTGTTTACTACGACGCGAACAACCATGTGCTGTTCACGCTGTTGTCGCGGGGGAGCTACCTGGCGCTGGGGGATGCGGAGTGGGCGATCCGGCTGCCGGCGGTGCTGGGGGGCGTGGCGTTTCTGGTGCTGCTGGCGGGGGTGCTGGTGCGGCTGCTGGGAGAGAGCGGGACGGCGGTGGCGGCGTGGGTGGCGGTGGTGTCGAACCCGCTGCTGCTGGATCATCTGGTGGCGGGGCGGGGGTATGGGATGGCGCTGGCGTTGTGGATGGGGGCGGTGCTGGTGTTGCTGCACGCAGAGGACGCGGGCGGATGGCGGCGGTGGGCCGGGGCGGGGGTGCTGCTGGGGCTGGCGCTGGCGGCGAACCTGAACCTGCTTTTTGTGGGCGTGGCGACGGGGTTGACCTACGCCTTGCTGCAGGGGCGGCGGGGCGGGAAGGCGGCGCTGGTGATGGCGGGCGCGACGCTGCTGACGGCAGCGCCGATTCTCTATCCGGCGCTGCGGCACGCCACACGGGACAACTTTTACTACGGGGCCGAGCGGTGGGCGCAGACGCTGGATCTGTTTGTGTGGCAGACGCTGATGCCGGTGCATGGGAAGTGGGATCTCGGTGCGATGCTGGCCTGGCAGAATCGGCTGGCGCCGGGGGTGGTGGGGGCGGTGGCGCTGGGCGTTGGGCTGCTGTGGCGGCGGCGGGCGGCGCTGCTGGTGGCGCTGCCGCTGGTGTTGGCTTTGGGCCTGATGGAGGCGGCGCATCGGTGGGGTGGGGTGCGGTATCCGCTGGGGCGGACGACGCTGCCGCTGTTTGTGGCGACGCTGCTGGCGGCGGCGGCGGTGGCGACCGTGCCGCGGGTGCGGTTGGGGGTGGTGGCGCTGTTTGTGTTGCTGACGGGCAGCCATCTGGCGGCTTCGCGTTGGAGCTACTTTGGCGAGTGGCCGATGGATGGGGAGAGCCGCGTGCTGGCGCGGCAGGCGGCGGCGCAGGAGGGCCCGATGTGCGCGACGTGGACGCTATTGCCGGCGCTGGAGTATTACCGTCTGCGGTACCGGCTGCCGGCGCCGGAGATGGTGCTGAACGAGCGGGGTCCGGGGTGCGTATGGTTTTTCGCGGCGCCGGACGACCGGCAGTGGCCGGTGGAGAACGGTTTTGTGGAGGTGGCGGCGGGGGCGCAGTCGAAGGTGACGGTGTATTGGAACCCGGCGCGTTAGCGTTTGCGCAGCGCTTTTTTGGGAATCAGCAGGGCCATGGAGCCGCGGGCGGTGACCACTTCGTACTTGCCCTGGAAGGCGATGAGGAGGTGGGCGGCCCATTCTTCAAGGCCATGCTCGCTCATCAGATACTGGACCATGTCGGTGGTGGCCATTTCGAGGGCGCGGTCGAGCGAGCTTTGGAACTCGGGCTGGGAGCCGATGCTGATGATGGCGTCTGCGGTTTCGACGCGCGGGCCGGTGAGCTTGGCGCCCTTGCGGACGGTGACGGAGAACTCGACGTCCATGGAGGTTTCGACGCCGTTGCCGGTGGGTTCGCCGTCGCCCTGGAGGGCGTGGCCGTCGCCGAGGAAGACGAGGGCGCCGGGGTGGAAGACGGGAAGGAGGACGGTGGCGCCTTCGCCGATGCGGTTGTAGTCGAGGTTGCCGCCGTAGGGGCCGGAGGGGCTGGAAGTGGGGGCCCAGTCGCCGGCGGCGGCGACGCCGACGCAGCCGAGCATGGGCTTGGCGGGGAACTCCATGACGATGGCTTTGCTGCCGGGCTCGCGGAGCCGGACGAGGCCTTTTTCGCGATCGAGGTCCCAGGGGACGTAGTGGGCGTAGCCTTTGCGGACGAGGTCGCGTTTGTAGACGGGCGGGTAGGTTTTTTCGATGTACTCGGGGGTCATGGCGAAGAGGCCGAGGCGGTAGCCGGAGTAGCCCCAGTCGCGGTTGAGGCGGACTTTGTGGAAGTGGATGGCGATGGCGTCGCCGGGTTCGGCGCCTTCGACGAAGAAGGGGCCGGTGAGGGGGTTGGGGGCGTCGGCGACCTCCTGGCTCAGGTGGTCCTTGCCGCTGGAATCGACGGTGCGGGTGGCGACGCGTTCGCCGGGGCGGATCTTCTGCTTGACGGGGTGTTTGTGGAAGAACGTCCGGTAGTAGGTTTCGGCGGGGAGGGGGAGGACGGAGGCGCAGGCGAGGAGGAGGAGGAGGCGCATAGGGGGAGTATAGCCTGGACTTACACGGCCGCTCCGAACATCGCTCCTACCCAGGCGGTAAGCGCCATGGCCCCCACACCCCAGAAGGTGACGCGGAGAGCGGCTTTGCCGACGGGGGCGCCGCCGGCGTAGGCGCCGAGGCCGCCGAGCACGGCGAGGCAGAGGACGGAGGCGCCGGTGACGTAGGGGATGAGCAGCGGCGGCGGGGCGACGAGGACGATGCCGAGGGGCAGGGCGGCGCCGAGGGCGAAGGTGGCGGCGGAGGCGAGGGCGGCCTGGAGGGGGCGGGCGGCGGTGGAGTCCGAGAGGCCGAGTTCGTCGCGGGAGTGGGCGGCGAGGGCGTCGTGGGCCATCAATTGTTCGGCCACCTGTTGGGCGAGGGCGGGGTCGAGGCCGCGGTGGGTGTAGATGGCGGCGAGTTCGTCGCGTTCGGCGGCGGGGTTGGCGGCCAGTTCGGCGGCTTCGCGGCGGCGGTCGGCGGCTTCGGTATCGGCCTGGGAGCTGACGGAGACGTACTCGCCGGCGGCCATGGACATGGCTCCGGCGACGAGGCCGGCGACGCCGGTGAGGAGGACATCGCCGCGGGAGGCCTGCGCGGCGGCGACGCCGGCGACGAGGCTGGCGGTGGAGACGATGCCGTCGTTGGCGCCGAGGACGGCGGCGCGGAGCCAGCCGATCCGGTCGGTGCGATGTTTTTCAAAGTGCAGAGCGCGCATGGGCGGGGCCTCCGGGTCCCCTCGAAAGTATACTGGTAGTCTCCCCCGCCCGCCGTACCAAACATGCCCACACCCAGTTCTGACGTCCCGTTCGTTCACCTGCATTGCCACACGGATTACTCGCTGCTCGATGGGGCGTGCGAGATCAAACAGCTGATGAAACTGACGGCGGAGATGGAACAGCCGGCCGTGGCGATGACCGATCACGGGAACATGTTCGGCGCGGTGGAGTTCCACAACGCGGCCAAGGACAAGGGCATCCATCCGGTTTTCGGCTGCGAGGTGTACGTCAACCAGAACGGCCACAAGTCGCGCACGGAGAACGACCGGTACAACCATCTGGTGCTGCTGTGCGAGAACCAGGAGGGGTACCGGAACCTGATCAAGCTGGTATCGACCGGCTATCTGGACGGCTTCTACTACAAGCCGCGCGTGGACAAGGATCTGCTGGCGCAGCACTCGAAAGGCATCATTTGCCTGAGCGCTTGCCTGCGCGGCGATTTGAACGAGGCGCTGCTCAACGACAAGTACGGCCAGGCGCGGGAGCTGGCCGCCACCTACACCGACATTTTCGGCAAGGACAACTTTTTTCTTGAACTGCAGGACCATGGCCTGGAGCAAGACAAGCGGCTGATTCCGGAGGTGGCGCGGCTATCGGCCGAGATGGGGATTCCGCTGGTGGCGACCAACGATTCGCACTACCTGCGGAAGGACGACGCGCGGGCGCACGAGCTGTTCATGTGCATTTCGACGGGCAAGACGGTGTCTGACCCGAACCGGATGCACTGGGACCATCCGGCGTTCTACATGAAGTCGAAGGCCGAGATGGAGCAGCTTTTCGGCGACTACCCGACGGCGCTGCGGAACCCCTACGAGATCGCCATGCGCTGCAAGGTGGCGCTCGAGAAGGTGAAGGAGCCGTTTCCGAAGTTCGATGTGCCGCCCGAGCACTCGATTGACAGCTACTTTGCCTACGTCTGCCGGGAGGGTTTTGAGAAGCGGCGGCCGCGCCTGGAGTATATGCGCGAGCGGGGCACGCTGCGGCAGCCGCTGGAGGCGTATACGGAACGGCTGGATCGCGAGATCAAGATGATTCAGCAGATGAAGTTTTCGGGCTATTTTCTGATTGTCTGGGACTTCATCCGCTACGCGCGGCAGGCGGGGATTCCGGTGGGGCCGGGGCGCGGGTCGGCGGCGGGGTCGCTGGTTTCCTTTGCGATGGAGATCACCGATATCGACCCGCTGCAGTACGGGCTGCTGTTTGAGCGGTTTTTGAATCCCGAGCGCGTATCGATGCCCGATATTGATACCGACTTTGAGCCGCGGGGGCGGGGCAAGGTGATTCAGTACGTCACGGAGAAGTACGGCCGGGAGCAGGTGGCGCAGATTATCACGTTCGGGACGCTGGGTTCGAAGGCGGCGATCAAGGACGTGGGCCGCGTGCTCGATATGACGTTTGCCGAGGTGGACAAGCTCACCAAGATGGTGCCGCCGACGCTGAACATCAAGCTGAAGGACGCCTTTGCGCAGGAGCCGGGCTTTGACGCGGCGGCCAAGGCGGACTCGCGGGTGAAAGAGGTGATGGAGGTGGCGCTGCGTCTCGAAGGGATGGCGCGGAACGCTTCGGTGCACGCGGCGGGCGTGGTGATTTCGCCGCAGCCGCTGAAAGAGCTGGTCCCGCTGTACAAGACCAACAAAGACGAAATTGTGACGCAGTACGACATGTCGGGCTTGGAGAAGCTCGGCTTGTTGAAGATGGACTTTTTGGGTCTGACGACGCTGACGATTGTCGAAGACGCGCTGGCGCTGATTCGATCGAACCGGGGCGTGAATCTGGTGATGGAGGAGATTCCGCTCGATGACCAGAAGACCTACGAGGAGATCTTCTGGAAGGGGCGGACGTCGGGGGTGTTTCAGTTTGAATCTTCGGGCATGCAGGACATTCTGCGGCGTTCGAAGCCGGAGCGGATTGAGGACCTGTGCGCGCTGAACGCGCTGTACCGGCCGGGCCCGATTCAGGGCGGCATGATTGACGACTTCATTGCGCGCAAGCACGGCAAAAAGGAAGTGGTCTATGACTTCAACGAGCTCGAGCCGCTGCTGGGCGAGACCTACGGCGTGATTGTCTACCAGGAGCAGGTGATGCAGATTTCGAACGTCATCGCCGGCTACAGCCTGGGTGAGGCGGACCTGCTGCGGCGCGCGATGGGTAAGAAAGAAGCGGCGGCGATGGCGCAACAGAAGGAGCGCTTTCTGGCGGGGTCGACCAAGCTGGGCTTTAACGCGAAGAAGGCCGATAAGCTGTTTGACCTGATGGCGCAGTTCGCCGGCTACGGCTTCAACAAGTCGCACTCGGCGGCTTATGCGTATATGGCCTACGTGACGGCCTATTTGAAGGCGCACTACACGATTGAGTTCATGTCGGCGCTGTTGACTTCGGAAACGGGCAACACGGATAAGGTGGTGAAGTACATCAACGAGTGCAAGGACATGGGCATTAAGGTGCTGGCGCCGGATGTGGCTTCGTCGCTGCTGAGCTTTGCGCCGGACGGGGAGGCGATTCGCTTCGGGCTGGGGGCGATTAAGAACCTGGGGCAGGGGGCGGTGGAGTCGATTCTGGCGGCGCGGCGGGAGGTGGGGAGGTTCCGGACGTTCTTCCAGTTCTGCGAGAGCGTGGACGTGGGGGCGGTGAACAAGCGGGCGATTGAATCGCTGATCAAGGCCGGGGCGATGGATAGCCTGGAGGGGACGCGGAGCCAGTTGACGGCGATGATCGACCGGGCGATGGAGCACGCGCAGCGGGCCAAGAAAGACCGGGATAGCGGGCAGGCGGGGCTGTTTGCGGACCTGTTTGGGGGGCCGGCCGAGGATGCGCCCGAAGAGCCGCTGCCGAACGTGAAGGATTGGACGCAGACCGAGAAGCTGCAGGGGGAGAAGGAGATGATCGGCTTCTACGTGACCGGCCATCCCCTGGACATCTTCGATGAGAAGATCAGCGAGTTGCGGACGCACGAAACCGACGGGCTGGACGCGTGCCAGAAGGGCGAGGAGGTGCGGCTGTGCGGGATTCTGACGGGGATTCAGCGGCGCCGGAACAAGGAAGGCAAGCTGTGGGCGGCGATGCGGCTGGAGGACCACAAGGGGAGCGTGGAGGCGATGTGCTTCAACAGCAAGATTGAGGCGCTGAACCAGTTTTTGACGGACGATCATCCGGTGATGGCGATGTGCAAGGTGATGCCGGAGGAGGGTTCGGCGCCGAAGGTGAGCATTCAGGAGATTGTGCCGCTGGCGAACGCGCTGGTGAAGCTGCCGAGCATTATCGCGATTCGGGTAAGGATTCGGGAGGCCGGCGACAGCGACCCGGCCACGGAGTTGCGGGAGCTGTTCGCGCGCAAGCCGGGCAAGGCGCAGGTACGGTTTAAGCTCGAAAAGCCGCGGGATTTTATTGCGATGATGGACGTGCCGGTGAAGGTGCGGCCGGACCGGGAGTTCAAGGCCGAGATTGAGCGGATCTGCGGGGGGGATGCGTTTGAGGTGCTCGAAAAGGCCTGAGGCGGGGGTAACGCTGTGTTTGTCGCCGCATCTGGACGACGGGGTGCTGTCGTGCGCGTCGCTGCTCGGGCGGGCGGCGCGGCCGGTGATCGCGACCTTTTTCAGTGAGGGTGACGAGCTGTACGCGGCGCGGCGGGCCGAGGACCGGGAGGCGTGCCGGCGGCTGGGGGCCGAGTGCCGGCAGCTGGGTTTGCGGGATGACCGGTTCCGGAACTTTATGGAGATTGTAAGCGCGCCGACGCCGGTGACGAAACGAAGCCAACGGGCGCTGGCGGCGCTGCTGGCGGAGCTGAACCCGGAGCTGGTGCTGGCGCCGCTGGGGGTGGGCCACCACGTGGACCACCGGGAGGTGCGGGAGGCGGCGACGGCGCTGGTGGAGCCCGGGCGGCTGCTGTACTACGAAGACCGGCCGTACGCGCTGGTGCGGGGGCAGGTGGAGTTCACGCTGGGGTTGCGGCCGGCGCCGGATTGGCGCAGCTATTTCGCGGCGCAGTACGTGAAGACGTATCTGGGTGCGTATCCGCGGGAGAGGGTGAAGGCGGCCTGGGGGGCCGCCGCGCCGTTGGCTGGTTTCGAATGCGTGCGGGAGCTGCCGCCGCCGGATTTGTGGCCGCTGGGGGCTTACGCGACGCAGCTGGGCGACCTGTTTGCGTCGCCGGCCGCGATGGAGCGGAGTTACGCCGGGCGGCCGGAACGCTACTGGGCTAGAACGCCAGCTTGAGCGCCAGCTGAATCACGCGCCAGCTTTCGCCGTTCTGGTTGGTGGTGGAGGAGCTGGCGGTGGACAGCGAAACGCAGCAGGCCTGGGCGAAGACGTTCGAGTTGATGGCCGGGCTGCCGACGGAGGCATCGCGGGGGTTGCGGAAGTTGGCGTGGTTGAGGGCGTTGAACATCTCGGTGCGGAAGGTGAGCCGGAAGCGTTCGGAGAGCTGGAAGCCCTTCGAGATGCCGAGGTCGACGTTCCAATACGTCGGGCCCTGGAAGAGGTTGCGGCCGAAGCCGAGTTCGCCGGGGCCGGGGTTGACGAACATGCTGGCATCCGGGAAGAAGACGGGACCGAGGACGCCGGCCTTGTTCTGCAGCTGGGGCTTGGGGAGTTCCGTGACGCCGGGGGCGAGGGCGGCGCGGCTTTGGGCCGAGCCGTTGGCGGTGAGGAAACCGGAGCGGATGGTGAAGGGTTCGCCGGACTGGTAGGTGTAGATGGAGTTGAGGCTCCAGCCGCCGATGAGGGCGTTGACGGCGCGGTTGGCGTTGCGGAACAGGAGCTTGCCTTTGCCGAAGGGGAGTTCGTAGATGCCGCTGAAGTTCACGACGTGGCGCTGGTCGAAGTCGCTGCGGGCGCGTTCGTTGCGGTAGTTGCGGCCATCGGCGGGGGTGCGGGCGGAGGTGGTGGTGAGGCCACCGCCGGAGGTGGCGCCGACGGGATCGGTGGAGAGGTTGTCGAGGGATTTCGACAGGGTATAGCCGCCGCTGAACAGGAGGCCGGCGCTATCGAAGCGCTTGCGGATGGTCATCTGCAGGCTGTGATAGATGGAGTCGGCGCCGTTGTCGAGCAGGAGGATCTGGGCGAACTGCTGGTTGGGGCGGAGGCGGGCGGCAAGGGTGGTCTGTTCGAGGCGAACGGCCATGTTGCCGGCGGCGTTCTGGGTGGGGCTGAGGTCGGAGACCGAGGCGGTGGAGTTGGCGAAGGCGCTGGTCATGATGCCCTGCTGGATGAGGGGTACGGCGGTGGCGCCGGGGCAGGCGGTGTTGTTGGCCAGGGTGCCATCGGCGCGGCAGCCGTTGCCGAGGGCGAGGTTGCGCTGCATGGCGAGGAAGCTGGGGAGGATGGGCTTGGCGTCGATCTGGTTGACGTCCCAACTGCGGTAGAGGCGGGTGCCGCGGCGGCCGACGTAGCCGACGCTGCCGATGTAGCCTTTCCCGAGGTCCTGCTGGATGGTGAGGTTCCACATGTGGACGGTGGGCAGCTTGAGATTGGGATCGAAGATGCGGGCCGGGGGGGCCGTGTTCTGCGTGGCGAGCGGGGGGGTCAACTGGCTCGAGGGTTTGGCGTTGGGGGGGGCGAGGAGCGTGGGCAGGTCGCTGAGGCGGACGTTGGGCACGGACTGGCAGCCGGGGGTGGTGGCTCCGCCAACGGTGGCCGTGCAGCGGAAGACCTGGCCGGGGACGGCGGAGGCGACCGAGGTGACCTGGAAGGTGGCGATGGGATCGAAGGCCATGGTGTAGCCGGTGCGGATGACGGTTTTGCCGGAGTTGCCGGGGGACCACGTCAGGGCGATGCGGGGGGCGAGGGCGCCGGCGTTCCAGTTCTTGTACCAGCGTTCGGCCTGGACGAAGGTGACGAGGCCCTGGCTGCCGTCGATGTTCTTATTGGGGACGTAGGTGCGGCCGCCGGCTTCGCGGGGCGGGGGGTTCAGCTCCCAGCGGACGCCGTAGGAGACGGAGAGGTTTTTGCGGATTTTCCAATCGTCCTGGGCGAAGAAGTTGAACTGCTTGGTGCGCTGGCCCTGGGCCCAGAGGGTGACCTGTTTTTCGCCGGACAGGAGGGGCAGGAAGGTGTCGCTGCGGAGATCGCCGATGAAGTTATGGGAGATCTGGGCGGGGATGCCGAGCAGGTCGTTGACCATGCCCTGGAGGCGGTTGAGGTCGTTTGAGGCGATGCCGGGGGCGGTGGCGGTGGAGACGGCGGGGAAGGTGAAGCCGGTGGGAGGGCGGACGGTGCGGGAGAGGGAGATGGCCGGGGTGAGGGCGACGCCGCCGACATCGCCGCGGCGATCGTTGTGTTGATAAATACGGAGGTTGCCGCCGAATTTCATGACGTGGGCGCCGGCGATGTAGGTGAGGTTGTTGATGAGCTGATAGGTATTGACGGCGCGCTGGGTGCGGGGGGAGGCGGTGTAGTCGACGTCGGAGTTGTTAAAGGTAAAGCGGGGGGTATTGGGGAACAGGGGGTTGGCTTCGCCCTGGGTGAAGAGGAAGTCGAAGCGGGAGTAGCCGGCGGTGAACTCGTTGACCAGGCGGGGGGTGAGCACGCTGCGGAGGCCGATGGCGGCGTTATAGGCCGGGCGGAAGACTTCGCCGCGGGCGGGGAAGCCGGGGAGGACCTGGGGACGGCCGTTGAGCGGATCTCCGCCGAGGGTGTTTTGTTCGGCGCCGAGGAAGCGGCCGAAGAGGTTGTGTTTGTCGTTGATGACGTGGTCGATGCGGCCGAGGTACTGGGGGCCGCGGATCTGGAAGGGGGAGTTCCAGACGTAGTTGCCGGTGTTGAGGCCGTCGCCGGAGGAGTACTGATTGGGGGCGGGGTAGGCGCCGAGGACGCTGCGGACGGCGGGGTCGATGCCGCGGCGGAGGGGGTCGTTTTGGAAGATGTTGAAGGTAGCGACGCAGTTGGCGTCGGTGGGACTGGCGCAGGCGCGGACGCCGGAGGCGAGGTTGCCGGTGGCGCGGTCGACGAGGAGGGGGGTGTTTTGGGTGATGCGCTGGCCGTTGACGGTGAAGGGGTTGCGGGGGTCGACGACGAAGTAGCGGAAGGCGCCGGTGAGGGCGATTTGGTTATAGAGGTCGACGGATTCGCCGAAGGCTTTGTCGACGGGGTCGGCGAAGTTGACCTGCTGGCCCTGCCAGGAGCCGAAGAAGAAGGTTTTGTTGCGGCGGATGGGGCCGCCGAGTTCGACGCCGTACTGGTTGAGCTTGATGATGGGTTTTTCGAGACCCTGCGCTTTGGCGTAGAACTCGTTCGAGTTGAGGGCGGTGTTGCGGAAGAACTCGAAGACGGTGCCGTGGAACTGGTTGGTACCGCCGCGGGTGGCGACGGAGATATTGGCGCCGGAGTTGCGGCCCTCTTCGGCGGAGGGGTTGGAGGTGGTTACCTTGAACTCCTGGACGTTGTCGGGGTTCAGGCGGAAGATGTTATTGACGGGGTTGGGGTTGGTGCTTTCGTTGGCTTCGATGCCGTCGATGGTGACGTTGACGGCGCCGGTGCGGGAGCCGTTGACGCTGACGGTGCCGCCGGAGCGCTGGACGACGCCGGGTTCGTAGATGAGGAGATTGAGGGGGTTGCGGCCGTTGAGCGGGAGGGCTTCGATGGCCTTGCGTTCGATGACGTTGCCGATGGTGGCGCCGGTGGTTTGGAGGATTTCGGCGGTGGCTTCTACCTGGATGGTTTCGGTAGCGGAACCGATTTCGAGGGTGGCGTTGACGGTGGCGGGGGTATTGATCTGGAGGACGATTTTGGCGAGTTGGAATTTCTTGAAGCCGGTTTTTTCGACAACCAGGCTGTAGGAGCCGACGGGGATGGAGGGGAAGGCGAACAGGCCGGCGTCGGTGGTGGCGAGGGTGTATTTGAGGCCGGTGGCTTCGTTGGTGGCGACGACGGTGGCGCCGGGGATGATTGCGCCGCTCGAATCTGATACAGTACCGGAGAATTGGGTGGTGGAGGTTTGGGCAAAGCCCGGAACCAGGAGTATAAGCGAGAGCGAAGAGGCGACCAAGGCGGCGGAGGCCGTGAAGCGAGACATCCTCTAATTATACGATTACCGCGACGAGACCAACGCCTTCGCGGCCGTCGAGGTGCATGCTGCGGGGCAGGTCGCGGCGGCAGTAGGTCCAGCACCGTTCGATGCTGAAGCCGTGGGCGAGGACGAGGCGGGAGAGGGTTTGTTCGTCGAGCAGGTGGAGGGCGGGGGGGATTTGGCCGAGTTTTTTGTGTTGGGAGATGGCGCGGACGTCGGGGATCCAGCCGGGCCAGGGGTGGCCGGCGGCGAGGCGGGCTTCGAAGGTGGGGAGGAAGGCCTGGAAGGGCTGCTGGTAGGGGGTGCCGGCTTGAATGAAGAGGCGGCCGCCGGGGGCGAGCCAGTGGCGGGCGAGGGCGAGGCCGCGGGTTAGTTCGTGGCCGGAGAGGAAGTGGAGGACGTTGGAGGCGTGGATGGCGTCGAGGGAGGCGGGGGGGAGGTGGAGGTCGTGGGGGAAGCGGCCGGGTAGGAGATGGAGGCGGGGTTGGTGGGCGGGCGGGGTGGCGGCGGCCAGGGTGGCGAGGTGGGTGGGGTCGGCGTCGTTGGCGTAGACGGTGGCGCCGGCGGCGAGGGCGGGGAGGGCGGCGACGCCGTAGGCGGCACCGATGTCGAGGACGGGGCGTTGGGTTTGGGCGGCGAAGGCGACGAAGAGTTCGCTGAGTTCGTTGAGGACGTTGGAGGTCCAGCCGGTACGGTTACGGGTGGGGAGGCGGCGGTGGGTCATTTGAGCGTGACGCGGGCGATGCGGCCTTGGGGGCCCACGGCCCAGCCGGACTGGACGGCGTGGTAGCCTGCGGCGGCGAGGGGCTGCCAGGTTTTGCCGCCGTCGGTGGAGAGATCGGCGCCGTTGGTGCCGACGGCGATTACCGTGGTGCGGGTGAAGAAGGCGGCGGCGGAGCGGTAGCCGGAGAGGCCGGGGGCGGGGGTCCAGGTGGCGCCGTGGTTGGTGGTGAAGGCGGCGGTTTGGCGGGTTTGTTGGGGCTGGCGGTAGTCGCCGCCGACGGCGACGGCGGTGGGGCCGGGGCCGAGGGCGAGGGAGAAGATGCCGGCTGAAGATTCGGGCTGGCGGAGGGGGGTGGGGGTGACGGTCCAGGATAGGCCGCCGTCGGTAGAGCGGAAGACGCGGGCGGCGCCGGTGGCGAACCAGATTTCGCGCGGGCCGCGGACGACGAGGCAGGTGCCGCTGGCGGCGAAGGCGCCTTCGCCGGGGAGGGCGGGCGGGGTGGGGCGGCGCTGCCAGGTTTGGCCGCCGTCTTCGGTGGTTTCGATGAGGAAGTGGCCGTTGACGGGGTCGCCGAGGAGGACGCCGCGTTTATCGTTCCAGAAGGCGATGGCGTCCCAGAAGCCTTGGGGGTCGGTGTTGGTGCGGAGGAGTTGCCAGGTGGCGCCGGCGTCGCGGGTGCGATAGAGGCGGGATTTTTCGCCGGGTCCGGCGGCGAGGAGGATAGCGCGGCGGGCGTTGAAGGCGGCGATATCGCGGAAATCGAGGGTTTCGGCGCCGGGAACGGGGCGGCGCTGCCAGGTGGCGCCGTCGGTGGTGAGCAGGACGGCGCCGCCGGTACCGCTGGCCCAGGCGGTGCGGGCGTTGACGGCGGCGAGACCGCGGAGGCTGGCGTCGACGCCGCTGGCTTGGGGGAGGAAGCGAATTTCGGCGGTGAGGGGGAGCGAACAGAGAAGGGGAAGGAGGAGGCGCACCTTCTCTAGGTTAGCGGAGCCAGAAGGGGGGCCTCTTCGATCTGGAGGCCGCGGCGGAGGTAGTCGATGCCTTCGACGGTGATGGTGAAGCGGCTTTTGTCGTCGGCGAGCACGAGGCGGCGGTATTTCATGTAATCGCAGACGAAGGTGGCCCCTTCGCGAGGCAGGTCGAGTTTCTTTTCGAGGTCGATGATGGAGATGGCGTAGCCGATGAGGTTCCGTTTCTTGCTGAGGTAGAGGGTGGCGAGGATCCGCAGGATGAGGGTTTCGTCGGCCAACATTTCGACACGGACCTGGGCGAGGTCCGAGGCGGCATCGGCCCCGGCGGGTTGGGCGGCGGAGGAGGTTTCAGGCAGGGTCGGCGGCATAGTGGGAAATCGGCGGTTTGCGGCTTCTCCATTAGGTTGGTTATAGTGCAATAGGTTCTTATCTTTTTAGGAGGGTTATTATGTCTGACACAGCAGTTTCCGGCGCCCAGTTTAAGCAGCAGATGCGGGAAGGCCACCCCAAAATGGGGCTGTTTTTGAATTCGCACAGTCCTACGGTGGCCGAGCAGTTGGCTCACACTGGCTATGACTGGCTCCTGGTGGACTCTCAGCACGGGCCGATGGGTTATGAGAAGCTTTCGGCGATGTTGTGCGCGATTGCGAGTGGCGGGGCCAAATCGATGGTTCGCGTGGCCGGGGCGCACGACCGGGCCGGGATTCAGCAGGCGCTCGATCTAGGCGCGGACGGTATTCTGGTGCCCTACATCAACACGGCCGAGGAGGCGGCGCACGCCATCAGCTGTGCGAAGTATCCGATGGCGGGGACGCGGTCGGTGTATTTTCCGCAGCGGAGCATGAACAAGGCCGGTCTGCTGGGTTACGCGGGCAGTGCCAATGATAACGTGATTGTGGCGCTGCAGGTGGAGACGGCGGACTGTATTAATAATATTGATGCGATTGCGGCGCTTCCGGGGGTGGACATGCTGTTTCTGGGCCAGAACGACCTGTGCATGTCGATGGGGCTCTATGTGAAGTACGAGTTTCCGCACATGTACACGTCGCCCGAACTGCTGGATGCGACCAACAAGCTGATTGCGGCGGCCGAGAAGAACAACGTCATTCTGGGCATCTTCCTGTTCGGCACGGCGCGGGTGGGGGAGTTCCTCGAAAAGGGCTTCCGCTTCTTCAGCGTGGGCAACGACCTGCACCACATTCTGACGCAGGCCGGGGCGCACATTGGGGCGCTCGAAGGGATTGCGAGCAACTGGAAGCGGCGGCCGACGGCGCTGCTTTAGAGCGGGCAGAGAAGGCCGCGGGGGCTTATTCGAGCTCCCGCGGCCGGCCGCGCTGGATGCGGCGGAGCAGGCTTTTGACTTTCGCGGGGTTGACGTCGGCGCTGGACTCGAACTGCAGGTCGGGGGTGCGGCGGAGTTGGAGGCGTTCGGCGACCTGGGTGCGCAGGAAGGCGCGGGCGCCGTTGAGGGCGCCGAGGACGGTGGCGGGGTCGGCGCCGGTGGGAATGGCGACGAGAACGCGGGCTTTTTTGAGGTCCGGGGAGACGTGGACTTCGTTAACGAGAACGCCGTCTACGCGAGGGTCGGCGAGTTCGAGGCTGATCATTTCGGCGAGTTCGGTACGAAGGGCTTCTGAGACCCTCTGGGCCCGAATTTGTGGTTCCATAGTGTTCTACTCCATCCACTCTACCCCGGAGCCGGTGAGGGTGGCACCGAGGAGTGAGGCCGCTTCGTCTTCCACCTTTTGGAGAAGCGCTTCGGCATAGGGACGGCTGGGGGCGACGGTGACGACGGCCACGAGACCCCGCGTGAGCGAGTCCTGGTGGCCGGTTTCGGCGATGGCAACGTTGAAGCGGCTGCGCAGACGGGCTTTGAGGCCGCGGATGACGTTGCGTTTCTCTTTGATGGACTGGGCGTAGTCCAAGTGGAGTTCCAGATGGAGCACGCCAACCGCGGGCATACTAATTCAGGCTATCTTGGACGACCCGCTCCATGAGGAAGGCTTCGAGGATGTCGCCCACCTGGATATCGTTGGTGCCGGAGACGGAGATGCCGCACTCGTAACCGTTGCGGACTTCGCTCGCGTCGTCCTTGAAGCGTTTGAGCTGGCTGATCTTGCCGGTGTGCACCGTTTCGCCGTTCCGGATGACACGCACCTCGGAGTTGCGGGTGATGGTGCCGTCGGTGACGTAGCAGCCGGCGACATTGCCGACCTTGGTGATGCGGAAGATCTCGCGGACTTCGGCCTTGCCCTTGTAGATTTCGCGGTAGACCGGGGCGAGGAGGCCGAGCATGGCCTTCTTGATCTCGTCGGTGACTTCGTAGATGATCGAGTGGAATCGGACATCGATCCGCTCGCGTTCGGCGACGGCGGCGGCGGTCCGGTCCGGCTTCACGTTGAAGCCGATGATGATGGCGTTCGAGGCCGAGGCGAGGAGCACGTCGGCTTCCGAGATGGCGCCCACGCCCTGCCGCAGGACGCGGACCCGAACTTTGTCGGTCGAGAGCTTCTGCAGCGTCTCCGAGAGCACTTCGGCGGTACCGCCCACATCGGTTTTGATAATGATGTTGAGGTCCTTGGCGTCGGAGCCGGACTGCATCTGCATGTTGAGCGCTTCGAGCGAGATGCGCTGTTTGGCCTTGGCCATGGCGGCATCACGGGCTTTGGCCTCGCGGTAGACGACGATCTGTTTGGCCTTGGCGGTATCGGTAACGACCTGGAAGGCATCGCCGACCTCGGGCAGGCTGTCGAGACCGATGACCTCGACCGGGGTGGAGGGCTGGGCCTCGCGGATGGGCAGACCCTGGTCGTCAAACATGGCTCGGACCTTACCGAAGACGGCGCCGCAGAGGAAGAAATCGCCAACGCGGAGGATACCGTTCTGGACGAGGACCGTGGCGACCGGGCCGCGGCCGCGGTCGAGTTTGGCTTCGAGCACGTTGCCGATGGCGGGCCGGGTGGGGTTGGCCTTGAGATTCTTGATCTCGGCCACGAGGAGGACGTTTTCGAGCAGGAGGTCGAGATTGGTCTTCTGCTTGGCCGAAACGGGCACGACGATGGTGTCGCCGCCCCAGTCTTCGGCCTGGAGGCCGTGTTCCATGAGCTGGCGTTTGATCGTTTCCGGGTTGGCGTCCGGCTTGTCGATCTTATTCATCGCGACGATGATGGGAACGCCGGCGGCCTTGGCGTGATCGATGGCTTCGATCGTCTGGGGCATGACGCCGTCATCGGCGGCGACGACGAGGATGACGACGTCGGTGACCTTGGCGCCACGGGAACGCATGCGGGTGAACGCTTCGTGGCCAGGGGTGTCGATGAAGACGATCTTCTTGCCGTGGATTTCGACCTGATAAGCGCCGATGTGCTGGGTGATGCCGCCTGCCTCACGGTCCGCCACGCGGGCCGAACGGATGGCGTCGAGCAGCGAGGTTTTGCCGTGGTCGACGTGGCCCATGATGGTCACGACGGGGGCGCGGGTGATGAGGTCGGCCGGGTTTTCGGCCAGTTCGACTTCGAAGCTCTTCTCCTCTTCGTAGGAGACGTGGCTGGTACTGGCTCCGAACTCGCGGGCGACGGTTTCGGCCAGCTTGAGATCGAGCGTTTGGTTGATGGTGGCGAAGATCTTCTTTTCGACGAGCTTCTTAATGACGAGGTTGGTTTTGATGCCCAGCTTGTCGGCCAGTTCCTTGACGGTGAGGCCTTCTGAGATCGTGATGTCCTTGTTGATGGCCGGGAGCGGAGTCTCCGACTTCCGGGCATAGCGGGTCTTGAGCAGACCCTCCTGCGGCTCGACCTCGCGCTTCTCGCGGGCGCGTTTACCGGGTTCCCGGCGACCGGCTTCGGTGGTGGGCGGTGGAACGGGGGGCTCAATGCGCCCCGGGGTGGTGGGGTGCATGGGGCGGCCACGGCCCATCATGGGCGGGCCACCAGGGCGACCACCGCCGGAGGGCTGGCCGGGGCCGCCGGGCCGGGGGGAGGGTCCACCAGGACGGGAACCCTGGAAAAGCGGACGACCGGGGGCGGGAGAGCCGGGGCGGGCTGGCGGAGGCGGAGCAGGGCGCGGGGTGCCGGGAGCCGGAGGGGCTTGGCGGAGCTGGTTCAGGCGATCGACCATGTCCGGCCGCGGCGGAACGACAGGCCGGGCGGTAGGTTGTCCGACGAGGGGCCGCTGGGGGTTGGAGATCTGCGCCATGGGGCGCACGGGAGCCGGGCCAGGGCGCTGAGGCGGGGGTGCCGGCATGGCGGGCGCCGACGGACGCGGCGGAGGAGGGGCGGGTGGACGCGGGGCAGGGGGCGCGGCAGGGCCGGCGGGCCGGGGAGCCGGGGTACCAAGAATTACGGCAGCGGGAGGCTGTTGACGCGGGGGCGCCGGCGGACGAGGTGCTCCGGGCGCGGGGACTGGCGGCTGAGGGGTACTGGGGCCGGGCATGGACTGGCCGGGCATGGACTGACGAGGAGCGGAGGCGGCGGGGGCAGGCCGGGCCGGAGGGGCAACAGGCGCACTCGGACGGGCCGGGACGAACGGGGGAGGGGCAGCGACCGGGCGCGCCGGGGGAGCCGGAGCAGCAGCGGGCGCGGCAGGGGGGGACGGGTTGCTCGCGATGGGGGGGACGAGCGGTCCTCCCGCGGCGAGCGGCGGTCGCAAGGGAAACATGGGCCGCGCCGGAGGAGGAGTGGGCGCAGGGGCTTCCGGAGCCGGCGCAAGGGGTGGCGCAGGGCGGGCGCCGAGAGGAGGCGCCAGCGGGGCGAGGGGCCCTCTATTCGGGGCGGCGGGGGGCGGAGCGGGAGGTGGGACCACCGGCGGCGCTACCGCAGGAGAAGCGACGGGCGGGGGGAGCGAAGGGGACTCAGCAGGAACCACGCGGGTCGGGGGAGGCGGCGACACCTCAGCGGCGGCAGGAGGCGTCGGCGAGGCCTGGGTCTCCGGCATGGACTCACCCATTCCGGCCAGACGGCGCCGCAGCGCGATAGCCACATCCTCGTCAACTGAGCTGGAATGCGTTTTCTTTTCTTCTACGCCATACTCCGCGAGCATATCGAGGATGACATTCGGTTTAACCTCAAGCTCACGGGCCAGCTCGTTGATACGGATCTTACTCATAAATGATCTAAAAAAGGGAAGCGTGTCGTTTTCATTTACATAGCGACACTTCTCCTGAATCCATGGCGAGAATTTTCCCCAGTTGTCATAGTAGCAGATTCCGAGGCAAGTTCCCTACACCGGTTCGGTTCTGGTACGGACAACCGGGGAGCAGGCGGTCCTAACCGGCCGCGGGGCCTTCCTCCGGGGTGGGGGATTCGGCCGCGGGAGCTGACTCGTAGGGGGTGCCGTAGTAGGCGTTGACCGCTTCGCCGATCTTCTCCATGTTCTCGCTGCCAACGCCGGGGACGGCAATAATCTGTTCCGGGGTCATCGAACCGAGTTTTTCGACAGTAACGACGCCGCCGGCCAGCAGCCGCTCGGCCACGGCTTCGGGCAATCCAAAGTCGATCAGCACGGAGACCGGGGCGCCGGAGTTAGTGAGCGAGGCCATTTGCAACTCGACCTCCTGCCGCTTCTCCTCCTCGCTCTTGATATCGATCTTCCAGCCGATCAGTTTGGCCGCCAGCCGTACGTTTTGACCTTTCTTTCCGATGGCCAGCGAGAGCTGGCTGTCATCGACGATGACCTCCATGTGCTTGCTGCCGAGGTCGAGGATGGCAACGCGGCTGATCTTAGCTGGGCTGAGGGCATGGGTGGCGAAGGAGACCGGGTCTTCCGAGTACTCAATGATGTCGATTTTTTCCCCGCGCAGTTCGCGGATGATGGACTGCACGCGCATGCCCTTCATGCCGACGCAGGCGCCAACGGAATCGACGTCGCGGTCGCGGGAGGCGACGGCGATCTTGGTCCGCTCGCCGGCTTCCCGAGCGCAGGCCTTGATGACAACGGTGTTGTCGTAGATTTCGGGCACTTCCTGCTCAAAGAGCCGCTTGACGAACTCGCAATCGGCCCGCGAGAGGATGACGCCGGAGTTCTTGCCGCTCCGCTCAACGCTCTTGATGACGCAGCGGACGCGGTCGCCGATATTGAACGACTCGAGACGCGACTGCTCTTTTTTCGGCATGCGGGCTTCGGTCTTGCCGAGATCGCAGATCAGATCCTGTCCTTCGACGCGCTTGATGGTGCAGGTGGAGAGTTCGCCCACCCGGTTATGAAATTCGCTGAAGATGGTGTCGCGCTCGGCCTCGCGCACCTTCTGCATGATGACCTGCTTGGCTGTCTGGGCCGAGATGCGGCCGAGGGCCTCGGTCCGCAGCTTGGTGCGCACCTCTCCACCCACGACAGCGCGCGGGTCCTGCACGAGGGCATCATTCAGGCTGATCTCCCGCAGTTTGTCGGTCACTTCGGCAACGATCTTCTTGACGCCGAAGATCTGGATCATCCCCGTCTTTTCGTCCATTTCGGCTACCAGTTCTTCGTTGGTCTTGAACTGCTTGCGCGCAGCGACCAGAATGGCGTCCTTGACGGCTTCGATGATGACCTGCGGATCGATGCCCTTTTCCTTGCTGAGCATCTCGATGGATTGATAAATCGTACCCAAGGTGTTTTCCTTCCTACCACTCGAACTTCAGATTGGCCTTGCTAATCAGAGGAAACGGAATCGCCACCGGCTTGGCCGGAGTTTCAAGCGTGACGATGCCGTCAATAAAGGATGTGAGCACACCCTCATAGCGTTTGGCGCCGTCGACCGGCTCCCGCAGGGTGATCTTCACCTTCTGTCCGGTGAAGCGTTCAAAGTCGCGTGGACGGCTGAGCTTGCGCTCCACGCCCGGCGAACTTACCTCCAGTTGATAGCCGGACTCGCCGGGAATCAGATCGCCGGCATCGAGTTCGGCCCCTAGTTCGCGGGAGAGCAGCTCGCAATCGGCATGCGACACGCCGCCCGGCTTGTCAATGGACACCCGCAACAGACGAGCCGCGCCGCCGCCGAGCAGCTCCACCTCGACAATCTCGAGGCCGGCGGCGCGGGCGATGCGGTCGGCGATTTCGTAAATCTGATCCACGAGCGGCTGTTTCATGGCAACCAATAAAAAAGTGGGCTTTCGCCCACTCCTCTTTCAGCGTCAACGATTTCATTGTACACCCGCCGGGTGCTACACGGAGAACCGGTAGCCAACTCCCCGCACGGTGAAGATATGCCGGGGATTCTGCGGGTTATCTTCGAGCTTCTGGCGCAGCCAGGCCACGTGGACATCGATGGTCCGCGAAGATACCGCCGACTGATACTCCCAGACGTTTTCCAAAAGCTCCTCGCGCGGGACCACCTTACCGCGATGTTCGATCAGATACTGCAGCAGCTGCAGCTCTTTGCCCGCCAGACTGACCGGCTTGCCGCCTTTCTTGACATCGCCCTTTTCAAAGTCCACCTCAACATCGGCGAAGGCGAAGCGGCGGAGCCCCGGGAGCCCCTCCTGCTTGACGCGGCGCAGCAGGGCTTCGACGCGAGCGACAAGCTCGGCCGGATGAAACGGTTTGGTGAGATAGTCGTCGGCGCCCAGCTTGAGCCCGACGACACGGTCGACCACCTGCGTCTTGGCCGTGAGCATCAGCACGGCGACATCGCGGCCCTGCTGGCGCAGCTCCCGGCAGATGTCGAAGCCGTTCTTGCCGGGCAGCATGACGTCGAGCACGATGAGATCGAAGTTGCCTTCGAGCGCGCGCTTGAGGCCCGAAGGTCCATCCGTGGCCGATTCGACGGCGAAGCCTTCGGCCGCGAGCAGGTCCGTAACCGTGAGCACCAGCCCGGGTTCGTCTTCAATGAGCAGAATGCGGGAACTCATTTTGTCCTCCGTCCGGCGCCGCCGGCAGCAGGATCCGGAATTCGGTTCCCTTGTCCGGGGCGCTCTTCACTGTAACGGTTCCGCCGTGGGCTTCGACGATCCCTTTGACGAGATTCAGCCCGAGGCCGGTACCGTGCAGCTGATCTTCCACCGCCCGGCGCCCGCGAAAGAAGGCATCAAAGACGTGCGCCTGTTCGTCGGCCGGGATGCCGGCGCCGCGGTCGGCCACGCGGATGGCCACGCCGCCGCCCTCGGCCGGGGCAGCCGACAGCCCCACCCATTGGCCCTCCGCCCCGTACTTGGCGGCGTTGGCCAGCAGATTGTTGACGGCCCGTTCGAGCGCTAGCGGATCGCCGGAGATGGCCGGCAGCCCGGGGGCGATCTCGACGGCGAACTCGCAGCCGGCCTCGCGCATCACCGTTTCGTGGGCGGCGGCGCAGGAGGCGAGCAGGGGCGCAAGGTCGACGCGTTCCCGCGCCGTCTGCAGCGGGCGCCCGGAGCGGGCGGCCGCGTACTGCATCACCTGCTCCACCAGCGCCGTCAGCTTCTCACTTTCCTGTTGAATCAGGCCGCCGTAACGCTCCACCTGGGCGGGGTTGGCGGCCATCTTGCCGCGCAGGTTGTAGGCGGCGGTGCGGATGACGGTGAGCGGGGTGCGGAGTTCGTGAGAGACGCCGGCGACAAAATCGATCTGCATCTCCGCCAGGCGCCGGGATTGGCGGCTGGTGCGCAGCACAATGCCGACGGCGGCCAGCAGCAGTGCCAGAATGCCACCCGTGACGGCGAGGTTCCGTCGGCGCGTGCGGGCGACCACGCCTTCGAGCGAACCGGCTTCGTTGCGGACGGCGAGGGTCCAGCGGCCTTCGCTGTTGTCAGGCGGCGGACGCCGCCCCGGAGGCCCGCCGCCCCGGCGGAAGATGGTTTCAAACTGGGGTTGGAGGATGGCGACTTCGGCGTCGGGCTTACCGGTGGCGTTGCCGGCGATGACGCGGGCCGGGTCGTTGCGGACCGAGACGCTGTAGAGATACTCGGCCGCGGCGGGTTCACCCAGATGACGGGCCAGGAGTTCGGGAACCAGGACGGTAGCAAGGTAGGGGCCGTCAAGATCGAGCAGCACCCATTCCAGTTCACGCGGGCCGGGGCCGAAGCCGGGGCCCGGCCCGGGGCCGCGGGGAAAGCGGGGCAGCTCAATCAGGGTTGGGTCGTTGCGTATGCCGGTGCCCCAGCGGCCCCGCTCCCCGGCCAGCCGGGCCAGTATCTGCCGCCGCGTGCCCTCCCACTGCGGGGGCCAGGGCTGGAGCTCTTCGGCCATCGCCTCCAGGTTCAGTCGCAGCAGCTGCACATCGCCTTGGGCGGGGCGGGCGATATAGGCACCCCGCAGCATGCCGGCGTGATGTCCGCTGTCGCGCCAGGCGTGGAGCCGGCCGAGCGAATCTCCGCTGTCGCCGCGCACGGCGGCGCGGCACAGCAGCGAGATCTCTTCGTTGAACTCCTGACTCAGCCGGTTCAAACCGGATTGCAGCGTGGTTTCGAGACGCTGCTTTTCGGCCACGCTGACTTCGCCGATCCAACGATACTGCAGGGCGCCCAAAATGCCGCACAGGAGCACGAGAGATCCAATCTCGAGCCAGCCCCGCCACCGCTGCCTGCTGTTGCGCATCGTTTTCTCCACGGTACCCCCGGTGGGCCGGGGGCCGATGTTAAAACAGGTTAAACTTCCCTCGTCCCGGCGCCCGCCACCAGGCCGGCCAGCAGCGCCGTGCGGTCCGCAATCCGGTCGATGAAGAGGGACTCGTTAACGGCGTGCGCCCCTTCGCCCACGGCGCCCAGGCCGTCCAGCGTCGGCACGCCGAGCGCGGCGGTGAAGTTGCCGTCCGAGCCGCCGCCGGTCGACGACTCTTCGAGAGCAATGCCGATCTGCGCTGCCAGCTGCCGCGCCTGAGCAAACCAGGCGGCGATGGCCTTGGTTCGTTCCATCGGGGGCCGGTTCAGGCTCCCGGTAATGGTGAGGGTGCAGCGGCCATCAACCGGCTTGAGCGCGCGGAACTTCTTTTCGAGCGGTCCCGCGTCCTTGAGCCGGGCGATGCGGATGTCGACATCAACAGAGGCCTCGGCCGGCACCACGTTGCTGCGGGTGCCGCCGCCGATGACGCCGGGGTTAACCGTCAGGCCGATCTTGAGATCGGTGAAGCCGGCAATGCGGTCGATCTGCCGCGCCAGTTCGACGATGGCGTTGGCGCCGTTGGAAAAATCAACGCCGGCGTGGGCGGCGATGCCGCGGGCGGTGACCTGGTAGCCGCCCACGCCCTTCCGCGCCGTCTTGAGTTTGCCGGTGGGTCCGGTGCCGGGTTCGAGCACCAGCACCCCGGCGCTCTTGCGCGCCTGCGCTTCAATCAAATCGCGCGACGACGGGCTGCCGATCTCTTCGTCCGAGTCAAGCAGCAGCACCACCTTCGACGGCACGGGCACCGCCAGCTCGCGCAGCCCCTCCATGGCGTGCAGGAAGAACGCCACGCCGCCCTTCATGTCATAAACACCCGGGCCCCACAGGCGCCCTTCGGCCTCGCGCCACGGCATCGTACGCAGCGTGCCCAGCGGCCAGACGGTGTCGGTGTGGCCCAGCGCCAGCAGCTGCCCGGCGCGCCGTTTGCCGGGCAGGGCAAACTCCAGCAGCAGGTGGTCGCCATGGCCCTTGGCCTTCTTCCGCGTGACTTTGGCGAGGTGGCCCCAGCGGTCGGCGATCTGGTCCACCTGGCGGTTGATCGCCGCCGGGTTGTCGCTTGGCGATTCGCACTCCACCATTTCACGTATGGTTGCTACGATGCGGCGCTCGTTGGCCCGCGCCCAGGAAAGAAAAGAGTCCATCGTTTGTTAGACTAGCTAATTCCCATGGCCATTCTTGATATTGATGCGATTCGCGACATTCTTCCGCACCGGTATCCGTTTCTTCTGGTCGATCGAATCATCGAACTCGAAGAGGAACGGATCGTCGGCATCAAGAACGTGACGGCGAACGAACCCTTTTTTGTTGGGCATTTTCCCGAGTTTCCGGTGATGCCCGGCGTGCTGATCACCGAGAGCATGGCGCAGGTGGCCGGCGTGCTCGTGCTCAAGAGTATTCCGGACCGCCACTCGAAGCTCGTGCTGCTGGCTTCGGTGGACGAAGCCAAGTTCCGCCGTCCGGTGCGGCCCGGCGACCAGCTGCGCATCGAAATGACGATGGTAAGCCGCAAGGCGACCATCTGCAAAATGACCGGCAAGGCGACCGTCGACGGCGTCGTGGTGGCGGAAGCGACTTTGATGTGTGTCCTCCGCGACAAGCCGGCGGCCTGAGATGCCCATCCATCCGACCGCCATTGTCGACCCCTCGGCGCAGATCGACGAAACGGCTGTCATTGGCCCGTTTTGCGTCGTCGGCGCGGAGGTCACCATCGGCGCCCACACCGGGCTGAAGGCGCACGTTTTTGTCGAAGGGCCGACGACGATTGGCGAAGAGAACATTTTCTATCCCTACTCCACGGTGGGCGTGGCGCCGCAGGACTTGAAGTACCACGGCGAACGGGCCGAAACGCGCATCGGCAACCGGAACAAGATCCGCGAGTTCGTCACCATCCACCGCGGCACCGCCGGCGGCGGCCTGCTGACGAGCATCGGCAACGAAAACCTGCTGATGGCGTATTCCCACATCGCCCACGACGTCCACCTCGGTTCGCACTGCGTGCTGGCCAACGGCGTGACGCTGGCCGGGCACGTGCTGATCGGCGACTGGGCCGTCATCGGCGCCTTCACCGGGGTGCATCAGTTTTGCCGCATCGGCAAGCACGCCATGGTAGGCGGCTACAGCGTCATCACGCAGGATGTGATGCCGTTTGCGACTACCGTCAGCAAGCGCGAAAACTCCGTCTTCGGCGCCAACGCCACGGGCCTCGAACGGCGCGGCTTCGACCCGGCCGCCGTCGAGCACCTGCAGAACGCCCTGCGGATTCTGACGCGCGCCAACCTCAACACCACGCAGGCGCTGGCCCGGATCGAGGCCGAACTCCCGGCCACGCCGGAGATCGCCGATCTGGTCGAATTCATCCGTTCGTCCGAGCGCGGCGTTATCAAGTAAAGTCATGCCCTACGGCCTCATTGCCGGAAATGGCCGCTTCCCGATTCTGGCGCTCGAAACGGCGCGGCAGATGGGCGTGGCGGTGGTGGCGATCGGCATCAAGGAAGAGGCTGCGCCCGAGATTGAAGCCCTCGCCACGCGGACGTATTGGATCTCGCTCGGCGCGCTCGGCAAACTCATCGACATCTGCAAGAGCGAAGGCATCACCGAGCTGATGATGGCCGGGCAGGTGAAGCACGCCTCCATTTTTTCTTCGATCGCGCCCGACTGGCGCCTCGCAAAGCTGCTGTTCTCGCTCAAGGAGAAGAACACGGAAGCGCTGATTGGCGGTGTGGCCGAGGTGCTGGCCGGCGAAGGGATCCGGCTGGTTGATTCCACGCTGCTGCTCAAGCCGCTGCTGGCCGGCGAAGGGGTGCTGACGCGGCGCAAGCCCAACGCGGACGAAGAGAAAGAGGTGCGCTACGGCCGCCGCATCGCCGCCGCACTGGCCGGTTTCGACGTGGGCCAGGCCGTGGCCGTCAGCAACCGCGCCTGCGTGGCGCTCGAGGCTATGGAGGGTACCGACGCCATGCTGCGCCGCGCTGCCGGGCTAGCTAACGGCCATCCGCTGCGGCTGATCAAATCCTCCCGCCGCCGCCAGCATATGTTGTTCGACGTGCCCGTGGCCGGCCTCGCCACCATCGCTACCATGCGGGAAACCAACACGACCATCCTCGCCTGCGACGCGCACCGGACGCTGCTGCTCGACAAGGACGAAATGATCGCCCAGGCCAACGCCGCAGGCATCTGCATAGTAGGCTACAAGACAGATGAGTAAACTTCGTATTGCCGTCGTGGGCGCGGGCGCCTTCGGCCGCAATCACATGCGCGTGATTCGATCGCTGCCGGAAGCGGAACTGACCGCCGTTTGCGACACCGACCCCGCGCGCGCCGCCGCCGCCGCCGCCGAGTTCGGCTGCCGCGCCCTGCCCCTCGCGGCGCTCGCCGGGGCTATCGACGCCGCCGTGGTCGCCGTCCCCACCTTCGCCCACGCCGAGGTGGGCTGCGCGCTGCTCGCGGCCGGCATCGACGTGCTCGTCGAAAAACCGATCGCCCCCACGCTCGAGGCTGCCGACGCGTTGATCCAAACCGCCGCCGCGCACGGCCGCATCCTGCAGGTAGGCCACCTCGAACGCTTCAACCCGGCCGTCACCGCGCTCGCCGAACGCATCACGGTGCCCCTATTTTTTGAAATCCACCGGCTGAGCCTGTTCACCCCCCGCGCCCTCGACGTCGACGTCGTCCTCGACCTGATGATCCACGACATCGATATCCTGCTCGCCCTCACCGGCCGTATGCCCGAGGAGGTACGCGCCGCCGGCATCTCAATTCTGTCGGATAAAGTCGATATCGCCAACGTCCGCCTCGCTTTCCCCGGCGGCTGCGTGGCCAACGTCACCGCCAGCCGCGTCTACACCGAGCGGGTCCGCAAGATGCGCCTGTTTCAGCCGCACCAGTACATCTCGCTCGACTATCAGAAGCAGGAAGCGGTGGCCTTTTCCGTCTCCGGCGACCGGCAGATCGGCTACGATCCGTTCCGCATCACCAAGGCCGAACCGCTGGCGCTCGAATTGGCCCACTTCGTGGCTTGTGTAACCGGACGGGCCACGCCCCGCGTCGATGGCGTAGAGGCCCGCAAGGCGCTCGCCGTCTCGCTCGACATCCTCCATCACATCGAAGTCCACGCCCGCACCATTCAGGAAGCGCTCGCCGCCCACCCCACGCAACTCTAATGGCGCCCTCCGACCCCAAGCCGCTGCAAACCGAGCTGCCGACGCTCTATGGCGTCGACTCGCGCCTCGAGCCGCGGCCCTGGCCCCGCATCCTCGGCGCTTCGGTGGGCCTGCATCTGCTCGCGGCCTTTCTGCTGCGCGACGTGGCGATTTTTGAAGCCCGTTCCGCGCGCCCGCTGCCGCAGACCGTGGCCCGCGTGGTCACCCCCCTCTACCTGCCCAATCTCGAGCCCACCCAGCCCGAGCCCAACAAGGCCAAGGTCAACCGGACGTTCGATGAAAACAGCCTGAAGCCGCGGCCGAACATTCAGATTCCGCAGGGCCAGCCCTCCACCAACCGGCCCGCCGCCCGCATCCCCGCCCCGGTCACCGGGCGCCCCGAGCCGGTGCGTCTGCCGGAGCCACCCAAAATCGAGGCCGAACAGCAGTCGGCGAAACTGGTGGCGCCCGGCGCCCTCGGCCTGCCCGCCGCGCCGCCGCCGCCGGAGCGGCCGAAGATTCAGTTCGAGTCCGTTGGGTCAATGGCGGCCTCCGGCGCGAGCCCCGGGGCCGGCGCCGTCCCGCTGCCGCCCTCGCGTTCGATCAGCGAGGTGGCGCGCGAAACCCGCCGTTCGAGCGGTGGCATCATGGTGGGGGACGGCGCCGGGGAAGGAATCGGCGGAGTGGGCACGGGGATCAACCTGCCGCCATCGCCGGGCCGCACGGGCAGCAACCTGGAGCTGTTGAGCGACCCCATGGGCGTCGACTTCCGGCCGTATCTGATCCGGATCCTCGCCGCCGTGCGGCGCAACTGGCAGGCGGTGATTCCCGAAAGCGCCCGCATGGGCCAGCGCGGCCGCGTGGTGGTGCAGTTCGCCGTGGCGCGTAATGGCAGCGTGCCCAAACTGGTGATCGCCGGGCCCTCCGGCGCCCCGCCCCTCGACCGGGCCGCCGTGGCGGGCATCAGCGCGTCGAACCCCTTCCCGCCGCTGCCCGCCGAGTTCAAGGGCGAACAGATCCGGCTACAGTTCACCTTCACCTACAACCAGCAGAACAGTGGAATCCGTTAGGGGTTCTGCCGCTGCCCATCGTTTTCCCACCGGTAGATGTCGCGCCTGATCGCCTCCTGGCGCGGTTCGGTCCCCGCCCGTTCCGCCGCACGCAAGCCGCCGCCATCCCGCCTGTCCTGTCGTAGCTTCCGGTTCAACCGGGCGTGGCGAGCCAGCGGCCGGGCCGCTTCGGGTCGGGTCGACTCCCCGGACCGGATGCCTTGCTTCGTGCCCATCTCCAGACGGTCCATGCGGGTCTCGATGCGCTGCGCCATGCTTCCGATGGTTGCCAGGGATAACTGATCCGCCGGGCGCCCCCATGCAGCCGCCGGGCGCCCCCATGCGGAAAGAGTTGCGGCAGTATCCTGAAAAGTCATGCGAAGACAGTTTGCGGGGGCGCTTGGCGCCTATGGGGTACTCGGCGTTGTGGCGGTCTGGCTGCTTTCGGAGCCGAAGCTGCGGGCGGCGGTACTAGTTCTTTTGGTTGGCCTCGCCGTCAAGACAGGGATCGCCGAGATCCAGCACCAAAAGGCGACCAAAAACGAGGGAAACGACGGCCCGGAGTAGTCCCAAAGGCCCAAGAATACCCGCATTCGGGGCGTCTTCTCCCCTCCCGGACTAAGGAATCCTAAGGTGAAATTCCTCGGGAAAAGCAGCGTTCTTACGGGAAGGGAAATGCTTCCCCACCTGTTACGATCGCCTTAGTTGATGTAAAGGCCGCTCTAGAAGTACTAGGCTGTTCCGCACTGAAACTTGCGGATCCCGATCTGGAATTGGCTGCTCGGGGATTTGTTCCGAAGCGGAACAGATCGGATCGGTTTAGCAGACCTGCGGATCGACGCGGGGGCGTTGGTCTACGCCCATAAATTCATTTATTTCAGCGATTTCGAGGTAGAAACCCGGTCACTTTCCCCCTTCCCTCACGGCGCTGCCGCGGAGTGGTTCGCGAGATGCAAGTTTCAAGGGGTCGCGTCCCACCCGGGTCCGAACCGCGTACCAACCAAGCAAATACAGGAAAGATTGATGACCACTGCCACCGCTCCCGCCAAGATGAATCCGACTACGCAGTCGAAACTGAATGCCAAGCGAGATGCGATTGTCCTGGAGCATTTGCCTCTGGTGAAGGCGATTGCCATCCGGGTCCACGAGAATCTTCCCGTGCATGTGGATCTTGACGATCTGGTCCACGCCGGCGTGATGGGTCTGTTCGATGCCGCGACAAAATACGATGCCGATAAGCTGGTTTCCTTTTCCAGCTACGCCAAACACCGGATCAAGGGTGCCATTCTCGATAGCCTCCGGCAGCTCGACTGGGCGAGCCGCGACCTCCGCCGCCGCCACAAGAGGATTGAGAGCCTGACCCGGGAGCTGACAACCGAGTTGCAGCGAAGCCCTTCCGAGGCGGAGCTCGCGGAGCGGATGGGGGTAGGGGTGAGCCGTTGGCGGCAGATGGTGCTGGAGCTGCGGAACGTGGGGCTGATCTCGGCTTCCACGCGTTCGGCGGAGCAGGAAGACATGCCCGCTCCGGATTTTCCCGCCAAGGCGGAGAGCCAGCCCGACCGGATCTGCGCCCGGATGGAGCTGCGCGGCGTGCTTTCGACAGCGATGAAGACCCTGCCGGAGCGCTACCAGAAGGTAGTCTCCCTCTACTACTCGAGCGAGATGACGATGAAGGAGATTGGCGGGGTGCTCGGCATCAACGAAAGCCGCGTCTCGCAGATTCACAAGATCGCCCTCGAAAAGATGGCCGGGGTGCTGCACGAGGCAGGCATTGAGTCCAGCCGGGCGTTTTAAGAGCTTCCGGCCCTAGCGGACCACAATCCGATAGGGCATCAGCTTCATCATGCCACCCTGCCGCAGCACTGCAAGCGGCAGACCACCGGTCAGCTCCCGGACGGCCGCTTGTTGAAGACGCATCTCCACCGTAGGCGTGTTTTGGGCCAGCAGCTGTTCAATCAGCGTCCGCTTCTGCGGGTACACCACAATGCGCACCTGTTCGGTCTTGGCGATCTTGGCGCGTTCCTTCACCATCTCGACGGCTTTGTCCAAACCGCCGAGCTCATCCACCAGCGCCCGCTCCTTGGCCTGACTGCCCAGCCAGACCCGCCCCTGGGCCAGTTCGTGAATCTCCTCGAACTTCTTCTTCCGGCTCTCCGCTACGATGCCGACAAAGGTCTTGTACACCTCGTCGACCCCCTCCCGCAGCTTCTTCCGCCCGGCGGGACTTAGCTCGTAATATTCGGAATCGATCGCCGCGTTTTCGCCGCGCTGGACCAGATCCTTGCTCAGTCCGAGTTTGTCATAGAGACCCTTCAGGTTGATCTTGCCGTAAATCACCCCGATCGAACCGGTAATCGTGTTCGGATAGGCCAACACCGGATCCCCGGTCATTGCAATGTAGTATCCGCCCGAGGCCGCCACGTCGGACATCGAGATCACCATCGGTTTCTTCTTGCTCAGCAGCTTTACTTCGCGGAGAATCTCATCGGAGGCCACGGCATCACCGCCCGGCGAATCGACGCGGAGAATCACGCCTTTGATCGATTCGTCCTCCCCCACCTCGCGCAGCAGCTTCACCGAATTCGCGACCGTAATCGACGCCTCTTCCCCGAAGGCATTGCCGCCGGAGCTGCCGCGGATGATCTCCCCATCGGTCACGAGGATAGCCACTTTGCTCTTGCCTTCGCTCCTGCCCGCCCGCAGATAATCCTGCAGACTCACCTTCTTCACCTCGGCCCCACCGATGGCCTTCTTCACCTCCTCGAAAAACTGATCTTCATAGAGGACCCCATCGGCCAGCTTCCACTTGACGGCCTGCTCGGCCAGAAACGGCCCCTGATCGATGGCCGCCCGGGCCTCGGCCACGCTCATCTTCCGGGCGCTGCCGATCGTCTCGACCAGATGCCCATACAGCCCATCGAGCACGGAATTGAGCACCTCGCGCGTCTCCGGCGTCATCCCGGTCCGGGTGTACGTATCGAGCGCGTCCTTGTATTTCCCCGCGTGCTCGGCCTCCATCTTGGCGCCAATCTTGTCGAGCGCGCCCTTGAAGTAGGTCACCTCCGCCCGCACGCCCTTCACATCGAGCATATCCTCCGGCACCAAGTAGATCTTATCCGCCGCCGTCGCCAGATAGTACTCCGGCGTCCGCGGCGCCCGCAGATAGACCAGCAGCGGCTTGCCCGACTTCTTGAACGCCAGCAGATCGCCCCGCAACTCCTGCAGCTTGGCCCAGCCCACCGCCAGGTTCCGCGGCATCAAAACCACCGCCTTCACCTTCGGGTCCGCCGCCGCCCGCTGCAGACTCTGCCACACGTCAATCACCGTCACCGGCGGCGTCTGCTGCAGGAACGGCAGCCCTACGTCAATCGGCGACTTCTCCGGAATCTCGCCTTCGAGGCGCAGCACCAGCGTCGCGTCCTTGGCCACCTTGGGTTTCTGATCGCCCAGCTTGGCCAGCACCAGCGCCCCGATCAGCAGGGTCATCCCCGCCAGCACCACCCCAACCAACAAGCCGGCCAGAAACTTCTTCATGTCCTACTCCCCGTTCAGAATCAAATCGACGCGCCGGCTGACTTCGCCCAGATACTTGGCGTCCCCACCCGGTAACTCTACCGTCGCATAGCTCGAGTAACCAATCTCACCGAGCGCCTTATGCACCTCTTTCCAATCCAGATCACCCTCGCGCAGGTCCACAAACTCCGGCACCCGCTTCCGGATCAACGCATTGTTCTGGTTCTTGAAGTCCTTCAGGTGCACCTTCGCAATCCGCTTGCCCAGCGTCCGAATCCAGTCCTGCGGATAGCCGTAAAGCAGAATGTTCCCCACGTCGAAATAGGCCGCCACGTACGGGCTCTTGAACTGATCGACATACTGCGCAAACTCCATCGGCGAAAGCAGGAACTTATTCCAGACGTTCTCCACACAGATCTTCACCTTCAGCTTCTCGGCGAGCGGAATCAGCTTCTTGATCTGCACCACGCTCCGCGCATAGGCATCGCTGTACCGCACGTTCTCATTCACCACGGCCGGCACGAGCAGTACCGTATCGGCGCCCCACGCCGCCGCGTTCCGCAGGCTCGTCTCCATGCCCTTCATACTCGCTGACACCGCCGCCGGGTCCGGCGACGACAGCGGATAGTTCCAGTGCGCCATGTTCATCACCGAGTGAATCTTCATGCCCGTCTTCTCGGACGCCTTCCGGATGGCGTCCACCTCGGCCGGATCTTCCGTGGTCTTGCCCTCAATCCCCTCAAATCCCGCGTCCTTGGCCATCTGGAAGCGCTCTTCGTAGGACAGCTTGCCGGGCAGCATCGTCACCAGCACCCCCTTCTTAATCGGAAGCCGATTGGCCGCCGCCAGGGGGGTCGCGGCCAGGGCCGCGGATGCGTTCAGAAGGGTACGCCGGGTCATGCATTGATGATATCGCTTCTCCATTGCCTGCTCACCTGTGTTCCAATGACGTTGATGCAACTCCGGATTGGTCTCCTCTCGCTCGCCCTCGCCGCGGCCGCCTTCTCGCAAGTCAAGCTGAAACAGTCCTCCGATCGGATCTCGGTCGACATCGACGGCAAGCCGTTCACCGAATTCTTCGTCGGCTCCGACGTCCCCAAACCCTACCTCCACCCCCTCCGCGCCGCCAGCGGCAAAATCGTCACCCGCTCCTTCCCCATGGATGTCGTCGCCGGCGAAGCCAAGGACCATCCGCACCACCGCGGCCTCTGGTTCACCCACGGCCTGCTCAACCAATACGACTTCTGGGCCAACGAAAAGAACCAGAAGGGCGCCGGCGCCAACGGCCGGGGCGTCGTCATCACTCGCCGAGTCACCGAAGTCAAGGGCGGAAAGAAAAAGGGCACCGTCAGCGCCAACTTCGCCTGGCAGGATCTCAAAGGCCAGACCCTCCTCGACGAAACCCGCACCATGACCTTCCACTCCCACCCCACCGAACGCTGGATCGACTTCGACATCACCCTCACCGCCGCCGCCCCGGTCACCTTCGGCGACACCAAAGAAGGCACCTTCGCCATCCGCCTCACCACGGATCTTGAAGAGAAGCACACCGGCAAAATGCGCACCGCCGAAGGCAAAACCGGCGAAAAAGCCGTCTGGGGCACCCGCTCCCCCTGGGTCGACTACGCCGGCACCGTGGCCGGCGAGGCGCTCGGCGTGGCCATCTTTGATCATCCCGCCAACCCCCGCCACCCCACCTACTGGCACTCCCGCGGCTACGGCCTGTTCGCCGCCAACCCCTTCGGCATCCGCGACTTCGAACGCGACAAGACCAAAAGCGGCGACCTCGCCCTCGCCGCCGGCGAAAAGCTCCGCTTCCGCTACCGCGTCGTCATCCACCCCGGCGATGCCGAGGCGGCCAAACTCGCCGATAACTACAAAAAGTGGGCGGCCGCCAAGTAATCAGGCCCGCTTCCGGAACCACCCGTACATCGCCGGCAGCAGGAACAGCGTCAACACCGTCGAAGACGCCAAGCCCCCAATTACCACCGTCGCCAGCGGGCGCTGCACCTCAGCGCCCGCCGACGTCGAAAGCGCCATCGGCAGGAACCCCAACGCCGCCACCAGCGCCGTCATCAGCACCGGCCGCAGCCGCGCCGCCGCTCCCGCCCGGATGGCATGCTCCACGTCCCCCCCGCTCTCCTCGAGCAGCCGGTTGATCTGGCTCACCATCACAATCCCGTTCAGCACCGCCACCCCGAACAGCGCAATAAACCCGATCGACGCCGACAGGTTCAGGTTCATCTCCCGCAGCCACAGCGCCGCCACCCCGCCCACCAGCGCAAACGGCACATTGGCCAGAATCAGCATCGCCTGCCGGAAGGAGTGGAACGTCAGGTACAGCAGCCCGAAAATCATCACGAGCGAAGCCGGCAGCACCAGCGCCAATCGCCGCGTCGCCCGCGCCTGATTCTCAAACTGCCCACCCCAATCCACAAAGTACCCCGCCGGCACCGGCATCGCCGCCGCCACCTTCTGCTGCGCCTCGGCCACGAATCCGCCCAGGTCCCGTCCCCGCACATTCGCCTGCACCACAATCCGCCGCTGCCCGTTCTCCCGGTTGATCATCTCCGGCCCCCGCGCCACGCTCACCTTGGCCACCTGCCCCAACATCACCCGCTCCCCCGCCGCCGCCCGCATCCGGATCTGCCGCAGCGCCTCCGGCGTCCGCCGGTACTCCTGCGGCAGCTTGATCACAATCGGAAACCGCCGCTGCCCTTCAATCATCTCGGAAACGTGCTGGCCGCCCACCGCCGCCTCCACCATCTCCCGCACGTCCGCGACATTCAACCCATACCGCGCCAGCGCCCCCGCATCCGGCTCCACGCGCAACTCGGCCGTGCCCGAAATCACCTCCATCTGCGTATCCGCCGCCCCCGGCGTCTGCTCCAGCGCCCTCAGCGCCTTCTGCGCCAACTGCTCCAGGACCGCCGGATTCTCCCCGAAAATCTTCACCGCCACATCGGCCTTGATGCCCGAAATCGTCTCGTCCAGCCGCATCGCCATCGGCTGCGTAAAGTTGTACGCCACCCCCGGCACCGCCTGCAGCCGCTCGTCCAGCTTCGCAATCAACTCTTCTTTCGTCTTGGCCGTCGTCCACTGCTCCACCGGCTTCAGCAGAATGTACACGTCCCCTTCGCTGATGCTCATGGCGTCCAGCGCCAGGTCGCTCCGCCCCAGCTTGGTCACCACCCCCAGCACCTCCGGAAACGTCAGCACGACCTTCTCCACCTGGGTGCTCAGCGCCACGGACTCACTCAACGAAATCCCCGGCAGCTTCTTGGTCTGGATCAGAATCGAGCCCTCTTCGAGACGCGGCATGAACTCCGTCCCGATGAACCCCAACGACCCGATCGCCGTCAGCGCCAGCAGCGCCCCCAGCGCCAGCGTCCACCGCCGGTGGTGCAGCACCCCATCCAGCACCCGCTCGTAGCCCCGCCGCAGCTTCTCAAACCAGCCCTCGTCGCTATGCGGCTTCACCCCGCCCGCCAGCACGAAACTCGCCAGCACCGGCATCGCCACCAACGCCAACACAAGACTTCCCAGCAGCGCCGAACACACCGTCACCGCCATCGGCCGGAACAGCCGCCCCTCCAAACCCTCCAGGAAAAACAACGGCAGATAGACGGCAATGATAATCCCCTCCGCAAACACAATCGGCCGCGCCACGTCCTGCGCCGCGTGCCGCAGCGTGTCAATTACCGGCTCGTGATCCCGCATCGCCAGCCGCGCCACGGCACTCTCCATCATCACCACCGCCCCATCGACGATCATCCCGAAGTCCACCGCCCCCAGGCTCATCAGATTAGCCGAAATGCCGAAGTAGCGCATGCCGAGAAAGCCAATTAACATCGACAGCGGAATCACCAACGCAACCAGCAGCGCCGCCCGCACGTTGCCCAGGAACACCAGCAGCACCAGAATAACCAGGGCTCCCGCCTCCAGCAGATTCTGCCGCACGGTCGCAATCGTCCGGCCGATCACCTCGCTCTGGTCGTAGAACGGCACCAGCTTTACGCCCTCCGGCACGCGGATCTGCCCCAGCCGCTGCTTTACCCGCTCAATCACGTTGCGGCCGTTCTCGCCCTTCAGCATCACGGCCACCCCGCCCACGGTCTCCCCCTTGCCGTCGCGCAGAATCGCGCCCTGCCGCTGTCGCCCCCCGGTGCGGATCTGCGCCACGTTGCCGAGCAGCACCGGCGTCCCCGCCACGGTCTTCAACACGATCCGGCCCAGATTCTCCCGCTGCTGCACGCGCCCCAAACCAATCACCGTGTACTGCTCGGCGGCGTGCTCAATGTAGCCGCCGCCGAAGTTCTCGTTGTTCTCAGTGATCCGGTCGAAGACTTCCTTCACCGTCAGGCTGTACTGCTCAAGCGCCCGCGGGTCCAACTCCACCTCCACCTGCTCGGTCTCCCCGCCCCACGAATCCACCTCGTTCAAGCCCCGCACGCTCCGCAACTGCGGCTTGATCTGCCACTCCTGCAGCGTTTTGCGCGCCACCGGCGACAGCCGGTCCGTCTCCACCGTGTACTGATACACCTCGCCGAATACCGTCGCCAGCGGCCCCAACCCAGGCTCCAGACCCTTCGGAATCCGCGTCCGCACCTCCTGCAGCCGCTCGTTGATGAACTGCCGGGCCACCAGCGTGTTGACATCGTCTTCAAACATCACCGTCACAATCGACAAACCAAACTTCGACACGCTCCGCACCCCGGTGTTCCGTGGAATCCCCAGCAGCGTCGTCTCAATCGGGTAGCTCACCATCTGCTCGACTTCGGCCGCCGCCATCGCCGGGCACTCCGTAATCACGCTCACCTGGTTATTCGTCAGGTCCGGAAAAGCCTCAATCGGAATCTCCGCCAGACAGTACAACCCGTATCCCGTCACCGCCAGCAGAAAACCAATCACCAGCAGCCGGTTGGCCAAAGCAAAATTAATCAGCGCCGCCACGTCTATTCCTCCGCCAGCGACGATTTAAACATCTGCGACTTCAAAACGAACCCGCCCCGGCTCACCACCCGTTCGCCCGCCGCGAGCCCCTCGAGCACCTCCACCAGCTCCCCCTGCGTTCGCCCCGTCCGCACAGGCCGCACGGCGTACCGCCCCTCGCCCCGGTCCACGAAAACCACCGCCTGCCCGTTCATATCCTGCAGCGCCCCCTGCGGCATGTACAGCGCCTCGGCCGTCCCGCCCGCCGCAATCTCCGCCGCTCCGTACATCTCGGGCCGCAGCCGCTGCCCCGGATTGGCCAGCACGATCCGCACCGGCGCCGTCCGCGTCTCGGCGTCCAGTTGATCCCCCAGCCGCGCAATCCGCCCCGCGAACACCTCGTCCGGATACGCCTGCACCCGCACCGCCGCACTCATTCCCACCCGCACCTTCCCCAGCAACTCCTCCGGCAGCGCCGCCATCATCCACACCGTCGAAAGATCACTCACCTGCAACACCTCGTCCGCCGCCTTCAACGCCGCGCCCACCGAAGTGTCCCGCTTGGTCACCACCCCGCCGTTGCGCGTCTTCACCGGCACCATGTCTTCTTCATGGATGAACTCGCCCGGCTTGTGGTCCGGATGGTCCTCCGCCGGCACGTCCAAAAACTCCACCAGATGCACGCGCGTCCGCTCCACTTCAATCTCGGCGTTCTTCACCGCCGAAGCCGCATCCCGCAGCGCCGACTCGGCCACTTCCGTCTGCTCAAGCGAGGCAGCCTTCAACTGATACAACCGCTGCAGCCGGTCCCGCGTCCGCTGCGCGAAGCTCTGCTGCGAGCGTGTCTTCGCCAGTTCCGTTTTCGCGCGCTGATACTCGCTCCGCGCCTCGTGAACCTCGTGCGAATGCAACCGCGCCACCACCTGCCCGGCGCTCACGCGGTCCCCCACGTTCACGTGCATCTGCTGCACGCGCCCGTCCACGAACGAGTCCACGTGCCAGGTTCGATCCTCGTTCACGGTCAGCCGCCCGTTCACCCGCAGCACCAGCGGCTCGCTCCGCTTGTCCACCTCCACCGAGATGATGTTCCCGCTCTTCACCATCGCCGCGTCCAGCCGCACCTCGCCCGGCGTCTTGGCCGCCTCCGCCGGCGCTTTTGCTTCCGCCTTCGCCGCCTCCGGCTTCGGCGCCTCCTTCGTGCATCCCGCCAACAGCAACACCGCCATCATCCAGCCGTATCTCATTGGTTCGCTCCCATCGCCGTCTCCAGGTTCGCCACGGCCAGCCGGTACTCCACCAGCGCCTGGACATACACCAACTGCGTCTCCAACTGCAGCCGCTGCGCATCGAGCAGCCGCAGCAGGTCCGTGCCGCCCTCGCGGTAAGCCGCCGCGGCGATGCGCGCCGTCTCCTCGGCCTGCCGCCGCAGCGGTCTCAGCGTCTCGTCCACCTGCTTGCGGCGCATCCGCACCTCAATCTCAGCCGTCTCGAGCTCCGCCTTCACCAGCGCCTCGCCCGCCTTCAACCCATTCTCCGCCACCCGAATCTCCGCCACCGCCGCCGCCACGTTGCCCTGGTTCCGGTTGTTCAACGGCAGGTCCATCTGCAAACCCACCAGCGCCGTATCCTGCCCCATCGTCCGCTTGTAGCCGCCCAGTACATCGTAGTTCGGCCGCGCCTGCGCCACCTGCAACTGCTGGTTGGCCCGCGCCGCCGCAATCACCCGCCGGGCAATCGCCAACTCGCCACGCGCCTCCAACGCCTTGGCCGCATCCGCCGCCAACGCTGGCACGGCCGTCTCCAGCTCATCCACCAGCTCCACCGGTCCAAACTCGCTCCTCCCCATCTCCCGCAGCAGCGCAATCCGCGCCCGCTCCGCCGCCAGGTCGGTGTTGTTCGCCGCCAGCGCGAACCGCTCGGCCTCGAGCCGCACCCGAATCAGATCCGCCTCCGCCATCGCCCCCTCCCGTACCCGGATCTGGTGATAGTCCACGATCTGCGCGAAGGTAGTCCGCGTCTCGGCGTACACCTTCCTTGCCCGCTCCGCCCCAATCGCCACCCACCACGCCTGCTTCACCCGCGCCACCAACTGCTGCTGCAGCAGCACCCGCGCGCTCTCGGCCACCTGCCGGTTCACCCCCGCCAACTCCGTACGGTATTGGCGCTTCCGCGCCGTCTCAATCGTCTGCTGCACCCACACGAAGTTGTCCGTGTCCCGCGGGTAGTAAAACGGGCCCTGCCAGCTCCCTCGCAGGTTTTCGATCTGGAACGCCAACCGGGGATTCGGGCGCAGCGCCGCCTGCTCCAGCAGTCCCTGCGCCGTGCCTATGCGGCCATCAGCAGCAGCCAGCAGCGGGTGCCGTTCGACGGTTTCCGCGATGGCCCGGACCAGCGTCAACGGTTCAGCCCAAAGGATTGCGGTGGTAAAGAACAGTACTAAGAGGCGCAATATGTCGATCTTATCAGACCGTTAAATTACCTTAGGCGGCGAAACTCCGGGCACGAAACGGGGTTCGGAGGCGTAGACTTTAATTACGGGGATTTTGAAGATGAAGCGAATGTTGTGGGCTGCGGCCCTACCATTTACCCTTGCCCTCAGCGGGCAGGAAGGGCCCGGCGAGAGCGGGCAGGCAGGGGGGGAGCTGCTCCCCGTCGAGCACGCCGAATGCAGTTACTTCAGCCCCCTGGAGATGAAACTGCGCGCCGACCGGAGTCAGGTGGCCCGCATCGGTCGGCTCAGCCGCGAAACGGCTTCCGTCGCCGCGCTCCTCAGCAGCGCCGGGTCCGGCCGCGCCGCCACCGGCGACAGCAGCAACCTGGTCGACCGCCACATCTTCGGCGTCCTCCGGCAACGCGGCATCGAACCCGCCCGCCGGTCGAACGACTACGAGTTCTTCCGCCGCATTAACCTCGATCTCACCGGACGCGTCCCCACCGTTGCCAAACTCAACGCCTTCGTCGCCGACCCCGACCCCGAGAAACGCGCCAAAGCCATCGACGAACTCCTCGCCAGCCCCGAATGGGTCGACAAGTGGACCATGTTCTTCGGCGACCTGTTCCGCAACACGGACTTTGTTCGCGCCACCGATACCAACCGCTTCGCCGACGGCCGCGAAGCCTTCTACCGGTGGATCAAAGACGCCCTGGCCGCCAACCGGCCTTACAACCAGATCGCTTCCACCCTGATCGCCGCCCAAGGTCAGAACTCGTTTGAACGCGGGGAGCTGAACTGGCAGGTCGGCAACCGCGTCACCAATGGCCCCGCCCAGGACATGTACGATCAGATGGCCGCCGCTACCGCCGAAACCTTCCTCGGCGTCAGCCACTTCAACTGCATCCTGTGTCACAACGGCCGCGGCCACGTCGATACCCTCTCGCTGTGGGGCCGCACCGCCTCCCGCGCCCAGGCCTACGGCTTCGCCGCCTACTTCTCGCAGACGGCCCTGGCTCTGGTCCGCCCGGTCTCGACCAACAACAACTATTACTACTGGAACGTCAACTTCAACGCCCGTGGCGCTTACGCTCTCGGCACCACCACCGGCAACCGCCCCGCGCGGACCCGGTTCGGCACGAGCAATACCGTGGCCCCCGAATACCCCTTCACCGCCTCCGCCGCGCCTCCCCTCGCCGCCGGGGACAACTGGCGCGAGGCCGCCGCCCGCGCCGTCGTCAACGATCCGCTCTTCGCCCGCGCCGCCGTCAACTACCTGTGGAAGGCGCTCATGGTCCGCGGCCTCGTCGAACCCGTCAACCAGTTGGATCCCGCCCGGCTCGACCCCGACAATCCACCCCCCGCCCCCTGGACCCTGCAACCCTCAAACGCCCGGCTACTCAAGGAGCTGGGCGAGTTCTTCGCCGCCAACAGATTCGACCTCAAAGCCGTCATGCGCCTGATCACGACTTCGGACGCCTATCAGCTCTCGGCCCGCTACGACGGCGATTGGAACCCGGCCTGGGAAAATCTGCACGCCCGGCGCTTGGTACGCCGCCTCAGTGCCGAAGAGTTGCATGACGCTCTCGTGCAGACCAGCAGGATTCCGGCCACCATCACCTTCGCGGTCAACGCGAACGACCGCACCCAGACCCGGACCGTCAACTGGGCCATGCAGATCCCCTCCCCCAGCGCCCGCGGCGGTTCGGCGGCCTTCCTGAACGTGTTCTACCCCGGCAACCGGGAGGATAACGACCGGCGCTCCGATGGCTCCGACCTGCAGGCGCTCGCCCTGATGAACAACACTTTCCTCGTCAACCGCACCCGCGCCACCGGCGCAGGGGCCACCGCCAGCCTCCTCCGGCAGGTCATCAACCTCGACGAACGGCAGCTGGTCGAGACGCTGTATCTCAACGTGCTCTCCCGCTTTCCCAATGAGACCGAACGGGCGGCCGGCAGCGCCGCCCTCAGCAATGGCAACCGGGGCCAGCAGGCGGAAAACCTCCTGTGGAGCCTCTATAACAAGGTGGATTTCACCTTCCAATATTAAGGAGCCCCGCCATGACCCCCAACCATTCCCACATCCCTTTCTTCCGCCGCCCCTTCGCCTCGCGGCGCGAGTTCTTCCGCCTGCTCGGCGCTGGCGTCACGGGCTCCTTCCTCGCCGGCAACTCTCAGGCTCAGCTCGTCCGCAACCTCGACGTGAAAACCCGGAACACCGCCAAGAATGTCATCTTCATTCTGCTCACCGGCGCCCCGTCCCACGTCGATACCTTCGATCTCAAGTTCCTCGACGGCATCAGCCCCGCCGGCTTCCAGCCCGAGACCATCAAAGGCATCCGCTTCAACACCGGGGTCTTTCCTAAAATCGCCGCTCAACTCGACGACATCGCCATCCTCCGCAGCGTCCGCGCCTGGGCCGCCCAGCACTCGCTCTCGCAAACCTGGGTGCAGATCGGCCGCAGCCCCGCCGCGGTCCTCGGCGACGTCGCCCCCAACATCGGTTCTATCGTCGCACTCGAAAAACGGGCCGAACGCACCCCGGGGCAGCTCTTCCCCACGTTCCTGGCGTTGAACGCCGACGGCGCGGTGGGCTCCGGCTATCTGCCCGCGCAGTACGAACCCTTCAAGACCGCGCCCAGCACCACCGGCCTCGCCAACACCACCCATCCCGACGGCGCGTCCCGCTTCACCGCAAAATACGATCTGCTCGAAAGCCTCGACGCCCCGCTGCGCGCCAAGTCCCCCCTCTCGCCCGTCATGGAGGACTACGGAGCCTTCTATCAGTCGGCCCGCGGCCTCATGTACAACCCCACCGTCGACCAGGCCTTCAAGTACACCGCCGCCGACAGCGCCCGTTACGGCAACACCGGCTTCGGCAACGCCCTGCTCACCGCCAAACAGGTGCTCGCCGCCAACTCCGGTACCCGCTACATCCAGATCACCCTCGGCGGCTGGGATATGCACTCGGGCATCTACGCCCCCAACGGTAACAGCATGTTTACCCTCGGCCGGACGCTCGATAACGGCTACGGCGCGCTGATCGCCGACCTCAAGGCCGCCGGCCTGCTCAACGAAACGCTGGTGGTGATGATGGGCGAGTTCGGCCGCACTGTCGGCGCGCTGAACAACCAGGCGGGCCGCGATCACTACACGCAGCAGTTCGCCGTCTTCGCCGGCGGCGGCGTCAAAGGCGGCCGCGCCATCGGGGAAACCGATGCGCAGGGCGCCCGCACCACCGAGTTCGGCTGGTCCGAGCAACGCGACATCCGCGTCGAGGATATCGAAGCGACCATCTACTCCGCCCTCGGCATCAATTGGACCAACGTGCGCTACGACGACCCCTTCGGCCGCGGCTTCGAGTACGTGCCTTACGCCAGCGAAGGGCTCTACAAGCCGGTTGAGGAGCTCTGGGGCTAAAAACTCTCGCGTTAGAATTAAGAGAGATGACCCGCGTTCAACTCCGCTACCAGCTGCTCAAGCCCGTCGACGAGGCTCTGATGAATCGCATCAACCGCGCCCATGCCATCTATGGCATCGAGCAGATCAAACTGCAGCCTTCGCTCGACGAGATTCTGGTCGAGTACGACGCCTCCCGCCTCTCGATCGACAAGGTGGAAAACAACCTCCACCGGGCGGGCATCCCCGCCACCCGCATCACCGCACCGGCGAATACCCCCTCTTGACGTTGGCCCGATGCTGACAGATGCGCAAATCGATGAGCGGCTTCAGGGAGTTCTTGATGGGCGATGTTCTACCTGCCTCGGCCAACCTCATCGCCACAGGCTAACCTGCAGGCGCTGCGAGCTTCTGGCATTAGTTAGGGAGCGAACCGATCAAGGCAGTCATGAATACAATTCGGTCGACTGCGAGTTACGGATTCGAGAACGCGTTGGGAGTCAGCTGCGAGCCTGCGTACAAGACGAAAAGCCGGTCTTTGCCGTCGCGGACATGCTTCTACTCATTACGGGAGAACCCGTGAGGGGTGACTACCAGTTCGCTCAATACTTCTCCAATCGGCAACTTCGGTGGTTGGGCGTTATGCTTTTTAACAAATACCGTGGATTGCGATTGCAGTGTGTTGCGCTAAGCGGGGACCTTGCGGGCCTTCAGGCTTCGTACTTGACGCTTCAAGATCTCCGCCGACTCGCGGGAAAAGAGGTCGGTCTCACCGCACCGGCGAGTACCCCGCCGCCCGCCACAGCGTAATCTCCATCCACTGCGAGATCTGCCCTCCCCGCTCCACACTCTCCGCCCGCACCCGGTGCCACTCCGGGTCAGCCATAAACGCACCCCACGCCCGCTCCCGCTCCCCAAGGTCGGCAAACGGCGTCACGTACACCAAGTTGGGTAGATGCTGGCCCGCCAGCGTACTGCTGTACAGCACCGGCCGAATCCCCAGCCGGTGGAAGATCCCAATCTCCGGGCCCGCAAACCGCTCGTGCAACAACTCCAACTGCGGCCAGGACGGCGAATGGTACAGCCGCATCTCAAAAATGCGGCCCTTCTCGCCACCGCCCAACTCCAACTCCGGCGAATAACTCGTCGGCTCAAGCAGCGTTACCGACGCATCCGCCGTCGCCGGCGGCTCCACCCGGCTCTCGAGCCACTCCCCCACCGAACCGTAGCCCCGGATCGTCGCCACCTGCGGCATCTGCGCCGCCACCACGGCATCGAGCACCAGCGCCGGACCCGGATGCGCCGGCAACCAGCGATTCTGTATCCACTCGTGCACCGCCGGCCCCTGCGGCCCCTGATGCAACACAAACTGTTCCAGCACGTACAGCTGGGTCTTCTGATTTGGCGAAGTCTGTCTCAGCACGATAATAATTGAGATTACCTCTATGCGCGCCGCTTTTGGATTGCTCCTCCCCCTTGCCCTCTTGGCGGCCGACTACCGCACCCCCGCCGGCACCCGCCCCGCCGCCCGCCGCCCCGGCGGTGAAACCATCCTGCCCGGCGGCCGCATGCTCGCCCCCCTCGGCCGCCAGTTCCAAACCGGCCCCGGCATCTGGGGCCTTGCCGTCTCCCCCGACGGTCGCCACGTCGTCTCCGCCGATGGCGGACCCAACCGCTACTCCCTCACCGTCCTCGACCAAAGCGCTGGCGCCTACCGCATCCACACCATCGAAGCCCTCGGCTCCCGCCCCAAACCCGCCGACGATGACGACGAGTTCCGCAGCGTCTTCATGGGCTTGGCTTTTGAAAACAACCACGACATCTGGGCCAGCGAAGGCAACTCCGGCCGCGTCCGCCTCGTCGACATCGCCACCGGCCAACCCAAACAGATCCTCGAACTCAACGGCAACGGCTTCGCCGACTCCTACTCCGGCGACCTCGCCCTCGACCCCGCCCGCGGCCTCCTCTACGTCGTCGACCAGGCCAACTTCCGCGTCGTCATCTTCGAAGCGAAGAAGAGGCGAGTTGTGGGTTCGTTTCGCACTGGGCGTCTTCCCTTCGCCATCACCCTCTCCCCGGACGCCCGCCGCGTCTACGTCACCAACATCGGCATGTTCGAATACAGCGCCATCCCCGGCGCCCAGCCCAAGGCTGCCCGCCTCACCGGACTGCCGTTCCCCGCCTTCGGCTTCCCCAGCGCCGAAGCCGAACAGGGCGCCACCCGCCCCAACGCCTCCGGCACCCCCGTCGCCGTCCCCGGCCTCGGCAGCCCTAACGTCAAGGAGGCCAACTCCGTCACCGTCGTCGACGTCGCCGACCCCGCCGCACCCCGCGTCCTCCAGTTCATCCCCACCGGCAAACCCTTCGGCAACGGCATCCACGGCGGCTCCAGCCCCAGCGGCGTCCTCGCCCACGGCGACCACGTCTACGTTGCCAACGGCCACAACGACTCCATCACCGTCATCAACGCCAAAACCCTCACCGTCGAACGCGAGATCGAAATCCGCATCCCCGGCCTCGAATCCCTCCGCGGCGTCCTCCCCACCGGCATGGCCATCCACGGCGACCATCTGCTCGTCGCCGAGTCGGGCATCAACGCCATCGGCGTTATCGACCTGAAGCAACAGCAGCACATCGCCCACCTGCCCGCGGGCTGGTTCCCCACCCGCGTCAGCGTACACGACGGCGTCGTCCACGTCGGCAACGCCAAAGGCCACGGCACCGGCCCCAACGCTTCCCTGACCAAGGCCTTCGACGGCAGCTTTCTCGCCGAAATGCGCCGCGGCTCCATCTCCGTCTACCCCTTCCCCGCCGCCGGCGAGTTCGCCCGGCACACCGCCAAGGTCCTGCAGTTGAACGGTTTCCTTCCGCAAAGGGCCTCCGCACCGGCGCTGCCCAAAGAGATCCGCTACGTCGTCGTGATCGTCAAGGAAAACCGCACCTTCGACGAAGTCTTCGGCGATGTCGTCACCGCCTCGAACGGCGCCGTCAACTCCGCCTGGGACCTCGCCCGCTTCGGCCAGTACGCCATCGTCCAATCCGAGCGCGGCAGCCTGCAGAATCGCGCCGCCCTGCGGAACATCGCCGTCACCCCCAACCACCGCTCGCTCATCGACCGCTACGCCTTCTCCGACAACTTCTACGCCGACTCCGAAGTCTCCGTCGACGGCCACCACTGGCTCGCCGGCTCCTATCCCAATGCCTGGACCGAGTCGACGCTCATGGCGGCCTACGGCGGCCAGAAGAACTTCCGCTTCCCCACGGCGGCGCCCGGTCGGCTCCTGTTCACCGGCAGTAACTCCTCGGTACACCCCGAAGAGCAGCTCGAAGCCGGGGCGATCTGGCACCATCTCGAACGGCACAAGATCTCCTTCCGTAACTTCGGCGAAGGCTTCGAACTCGCCGGCGGCGACGAAGGCGAAGGCCTCAAACCCACCGGCGTCCGCTTCCTCACCAACGTCCCCATGCCGGACCCGCTCTACCGTAACACCTCCCGCGACTATCCCAACTACAACACCAACATCCCGGACCAGTTCCGCGCCACGCAGTTCATCAAAGAGGTGGAGCGCCTCTACATCGAGGGCCACGAAGAGTTCCCCCGTTTCCTGTTTGTCCATCTGCCCAACGACCACACCGCCAAGCCGCGCCCCGAAGACGGCTACCCCTACCAGGCCTCCTACGTGGCCGACAACGACATCGCCCTCGGCCGCATCATCGAGTTTCTCTCGAAAAGCCCCTGGTGGAAGCAGATGGCCGTGCTCATCACCGAAGACGACTCCCAGGGCGGCGTCGACCACGTCGACTCCCACCGCACCGTCATGATGATCGCCAGCCCCTACGCCAAGAAGAACTACGTCTCGAAGGTGAACTCCAGCTTCCCCGGATTCCTCAAGACCGCCTTCCGCCTGCTGGGCCTGCCGCCGCTCAACCTCTACGACGCCGCCGCCGCCGACCTGTCCGACTGCTTCTCCAGCGCCGACCCGGACTTCGCCCCCTACAAGCTCCTCTCCGTCCGCCCCGAACTCTTCGACCCGGCTAAGGCGCGGGAGCCGCTCGACCCGAAGCCGGGGCCGAAGATGGACGATCCCCGGGCACTCAAAGAGCTGCAGAAACCCTAGTTTTCCACGTCCGGCGCCGGCAGCGCCGCCAGCAGAAACCGCCCGGCCAGAATGAAGGCGAACGTCACCAGCAGCGGGACCGTGTAGCTTCCGGTCGCCGACCAGAGCACCGACATCAGCGACGGAAACCACGACTGCCCCACCACGTTCACCGGCACAATAATCGCCAGCACCGCCGACAGCGACCGGCTACCGAAGTGCTCGGCCGCCACCAGGGGCAGCAGCAGCGAATCGACGCTCATCCCCAGGCCGAAGAGCAGCGCGAACAGGTACGGCATCCGGTCCGGCGACCAGTCCAGCACGAGCAGCAGCGGCAGCGAGCCCACCATGAGGCCAAAAGCCCCGCTCAGCACGGCGCGCTTCGGGAAGCGGTTGATGCTCCAGGCGAACAGAAAACGGCCGGCCGAACCGGTGAGCAGCATCAGCATGACGGTGAGTCCGTAGACGGCGTCCAGGCGCGCCTGGTTCGGGTAGTTCACCTCGCGCAGGATCAGCTTCAGGTGCTGGCTGATGCCGCCGATGCCCGCTATCGAGCTGGTGGTGCCGGTCAGCAGCAGCCAGAAGGCCCGGTTGCGGACGACCGGCGCGGGCTTCGAGCGCGCGTGGTGGTCCGGCTTGGTGGCGGGCAGGCCCCAGTGGGCGAGCGGCACGGCCAGCATGACGATGCCGCCGAGAATGAGGAGCGCGGTTGGAAAGCCGTAAGCAAGGGTGAGCGGACGGGCCAGCAGAACCACCGAGAGCGCCCCCAGCAGGCTGATGCCGAAGTAGGCGAGCGCCAGCGCCGGGCCGGGCTTTTCGGGAAACAGCCGGCTGAGCAGAATCTGATGCGCCAGCGGCCCGGCGAAGCTCCAGCCGGCCATGTAGAGGATCCAAACGCCGTAGTAGACGAGCAGGTTCGGCGGCATCAGGCCAAAGCCGGCGAGCGAGGCGGCCACCAGCACGGCACCGCCCGTGATGGAGTGGCGCGGCGACAGGCGCCGGACGTAGAGCGGGCCCAGGATGAGGGTGACGAAGGTGCCCAGCGGCAGGCCGAGCATGATGGCCCCGCGGGACCAGCCGTAGCTGGTCTCCCAGTAGTCGTAGAAGAAGGCGATGGCGTAATAGGGCAGGCCGACCGTGAGGCCGAGCAGCAGGGACGAGAGCGCCGCGACGCGCCAGCGAAAGTTCATCGCACCGCCAGCAGCGCGCCGCGGGCGGCGATGAGTTCGGGCTGCGGAACGAGTTCGACCCGGCAGGACGGACGGAGCGCCGGCAGCGCCCGGCGGTCGACGGCGGCGAGGGCGGCGGTGAGGTAGCCGAGGTAGGTGAGCGTGCCGCCGTACAGGCCGATCCGTTCGGGGCGGAAGAGGTTGATGAGGGCGGCGATGCCAGCGCCGAAAGCCTCGCCAGCCGCGCGAACGGCGGCGGTGGCGACCGGGTCGTGGCGGCTGAGGCGTTCGGCCAGTTCGGGCGCGGTGAGTGCGAGGTGAGCAAGCAGCGCGGCGCCGGAGGCGGCGGCGTCGAGGGTCGCTTCCGGACCGTAGGGGACGTAGCCGAGTTCGGTGCAGGGGACGCGGTGGCCGGCGATCTGCAGGGCGGCGGCGATGGCGGTGCCGGAACCAACGATGGCGAGGGTGGCGCCGGGGGCGCAGCCGGCGGCGTAAGCCGTGAGGGCGGCCTGGCCGTCGTTGAGCGCGGCGGCGGCGCGGGGCCGCCAGCCGTTGAGGAGAGGAAGGACATCGCAGGGCCCGACGACGCCTTCGTCGTTGACCAGACCAGGGACGGAGAGGCCGTAGACGAGTTCCGCCGGCGCGAGTTCGGCGCCAACGGCGGCGAGGTGCGCATCGAAGTCGGCCGGGGTGAAGCCGGGGCCGGTGGGGAACTTCCAGGTTCGTTCGCCCGCGGGGGTTTCAGCGAGGATCAGGAGCTTCGTGCCGCCGAGATCGACGCCGAGCGGAATGGGGGGCATACTGATCATTGTCAGGGTGGCGTGCCATAGCGTCCAATACACGAGACCGTGACTGCCGATAACCTGTTGTTATGGCAGCGCTGGATCTGGTGGATTTTCAGGCGGTAGCGACCCTGGCGGAGCTGGGACACTTTGGCCGGGCCGCGGAGCGGCTGGGGGTCTCGCAACCGGCGTTGACCAAGCGGATCCGGTTGGTGGAGGAGCGGATCGGCGGTCGATTGTTTGAACGTCTGGCGCGGGGCGTGCGGCTGACGGCAGCCGGGGCGGCGTTGGCGGACCGGGCGCGGCTGGTGCTGGCCGAGGCGGAGGAGGCCGAAGCGAGAGCGCGCGGAGTGCTGGGGGGCACGAGCGGGGAGCTGCGCATTGGCGCGGGCTTGACGACCCTGTTCGCCGGGCTGCCGGAGGTGCTGGGTGCGTTTCACCGCCGGCATCCCGAGGTCCGGCTGACCGTGCGGGACATGGCGAGCGGGGAGCAGGCGGACGCGCTGCGGCGGGGCGAGCTGGACGTTGGCTTCCTGCGATTGGACGCGGCGGGGCCGGACCTGGAAGTGGAAGCCATCCGGCGGGAGGAGTTGCGGCTGGTGGCGGCGGCCAAGGGTCCGCGGAGCCAGCGGGCGTTGTGGGCGAGTCCGTTTGTCATGCTGTCGCGGAGCGTGTCGCCGACGTTTCATGACCATGTTCTGGCGACGTGCCGGGCGTTGGGGGTGACGCCGCGGGTGGGGCAGGAGACCCATCAGTTGCTGACGGCGCTGGCGCTGGTGCGGGCGGGGGTGGGGGTGAGTCTGGTGCCGGGGTCCGTGACGGCGATGGGAATTGCGGGATTGCGGGTGATGGAGGTGGGGGTGGCGGAAGCGGCCTGGACGGTGGCCATGGCGTGGCGGCGAGAGGCCGTGGACGGGACGCCCCTGCGTCATTTTCTCGGCCTGGCGCGACGGCACTGGGCACACGAAGCGAGGCGATGAGCAAAGCCAGGCGTCTGGTGACTCGCGCGTGCCGGGAACGAGGTGAGGGCGAGGAGCGGGACAGAAAGCGCCCAGGGGCGGCCCACGCTGCCTTCTCAATGGGAGTGGGAGCCGATATAACCAAGCAGTGCGGCGACGGCCGCGGACCAGAAGCCGGAGAGGACTCCGCGACGAGCAGGGGGCAGAACTCGCAGATCTCCACGGCGCCAAAGATCCACGATTCGAGACCCGCGGGCGGCAGGGGGGCGATCAGGAATCCGCCGGGAACTTTCGGCCAAGGGCAGAGATTCCGGCCGGCGGTTTGCGCGATGCCGCTTCCGATGGCGGAGAGCGCCAGGGGAACGGCGGTGCCGGCGACCCCGGTCTGCCAGATGGCCTTCCGGCTGCTTGTTTGGCGGCCGATCAGCCAGGCGAGGGCAACGGCCGGAGCGGCAGCGAGGTAAAGCTCCAGGACGAAATCCTGGCCCCAGGGGACCGGAGACTCCCGGCGGAACGCCGGCGCTTCGCGCGACGAGCAGGGGGCAGAACTCGCAGATCTCCACGGCGCCAAAGATCCACGATTCTAGACCCGCGGGCCGCAGGGGGGCGATCAGGAATCCGCCGGGAACTTTCGGCCAAGGGCGGAGATTCCGGCCGGCGGTTTGCGCCATGCCGCTTCCGATAGCGGAGAGCGCCAGGGGAACGGCGATGCCGGCGACCCCGGTCTGCCAGATGGCCTTCCGGCTGCTTGTTTGGCGGCCGATCAGCCAGGCGAGGGCAACGGCCGGAGCGGCAGCGAGGTAAAGCTCCAGGACGAAATCCTGGCGCGAGGGCGAAGAGTAGGAGGGCGGCGATCCGGCGTAGTATGCCAACAGCCGCGCCTTGAGGGCCACGATGAGGACGGGATATGGTGTCGAACCATCGAACCGGAAGGCCTGAAGGCCAAGACCCAGCAGGTTTCCGGGAAGACTCCAGGCGCCGAGCGTCGGGGAGAGCCAGGACGGGGGTGGCGATCCGGCGTGGCGAGCCCTTGGGTGGCCGGGGCAATGAGACAAAACAGGGTGGCGCAGCAGAGGGCCAAGCCGAGTTGCAGAGCAGGCTCCTTCGTGCGCGGCAGCGGAGGGGAAACCTTCGTGAGCCGGTCCCGGAAGGGCTAGTTCAACAGAGCAGTATTTCGAGAACCACCAGGAGCGAAACGCGAGCCGGCGCGGAGGTGAGCATGCCGTCTGTTCAGACTCTCGGGTCGCCCGGAAGGTTCCCGCTCAGTCAACGTGCCGGTGGCGGCGGGCGAACTGGTTCGTGGCCAGCATCAGATCGAGATCGGCCAGCAGAGGGCCGGGGGTGCCGGAAGGGTTGCTCACATAGCGGACCGTGGCGAAGTAGCAGGCGTTCTCGGCGGCCCGAGATGAGCGCCGTGGCGGGCGGCCCAGCGGACGGTCTCCGGATAGTGGGAGCCTTCATGACAGATGGTCACGCCGAACCGGAGGGTGCGGCGGCAAGCAGATGGCGACCGGCTCGGGGGGTAGACGCCCTCTTCGGAGGGATCGATTGGCACCTTGTGCTCGAATCCCGCCCGGGCCCCCTCGGGGTTGAGGACGAACGCGGCGGCGTGTAAGCCGTGAGCCGCGAGGCGTTCGGTGCCGACGATGACGGGTATACCGGCGCGCCGGGTGGTCTCGGCAAGGGTAGTCCAGGCGGATTCGAGGGTCCGGGCGCCGGACGGCGGAAGCCGGCGATCGGGATTGCGGTAGCCAGGCAGGTAGCATGCGGGGAAGCACAGGACGCTGGCCCCGGCGCGGGCGGCCTCGCTCAGAGGAAAAGGGCCGGCGCTCATCGGCCGCAGCGCGACTCAGGGAGCGGCCAACCTGACGGTCGACAACCGCGCCGAGCTCAAGCTACGGATCTACGATCGCGCCCTCCGCACTTCCGAGGCCAACGCCGCCTTCCGCGCCGGGCTGTGACCGGGGTTACGGATGGAGGAGAACCTTCAGGCAGCCCTTCTCCTCCGCCCGTTGGAAGGCGCGGGCGGCCTCGCGCAGGGGGAACCGGCCGGCGATCATCGCCCGCACCTCGATTTGGCGTCGGGCCAGCAGCCGCATGGCCGGCGCCATTCGCCCGCAGCGCGACCCGATCAGGCTGATCTCCCGGACGATGACCGGCGCCATGTCCAGACAGACCGGGGTGGCTACTGTGGACTTCATCACGACGCGCCCCCGAGCCCGGGTCATCCCTACGGCGGTCGACAGGCCGGCGGGGGAGCCCGTGGCGTCCACCGTCACGTCGAATTCGCCCTCGCCTCCGAGGCGGACCCCCGCCCGCTCGGCAATGGCCATCTTGGCGGCATGCCGGCCGAACAGGGACACCTGCGCCCCGCCCACCTGCAGCACCTGAGCGATGAGCAGCCCGAGTTTGCCATCTCCCAACACGGCCACGCGCTCGCCCCGGAGCCGCCCCAACTGCTCCTGGATCTCACAGGCCGCGGCGACGGGCTCGCAAAACACCGCCTCCTCATCGCTCAGATGCTCCGGGACCGCGATGAGGTTCTCTTCGGGGAGCGTCAGCCACTCGGCGAAGGCCCCCGGATGCCGGACAATCCCGAGCACGGTCCGCGCCGGGCAGTGGCGCCCCAGCCCGCGAGCGCACCAATCGCAGCTTCCGCACGCCAGGTTGATGTCGCCCACCACGCGCTTGCCGACCCAGCGCGCCGAGTCGGCTTCCTCTACTACCCCGACGAACTCATGACCCGGGCGTCCGGCGAAGCCGTAGTAGCCGCGCCGTAGCTCCACGTCCGTGTTGCAAATCCCGGCCAGCAGCAGGCGGATCCGGGCAAAGCCCGGCGGGCGCCGGGGGCGTTTGGCCTGCTCCACCAGAATGCGACCCTCCGCGATGTTTACGGCCTGCATGTTGTTATTATGGGCCGTTCCGGCTAGATCAGGCGGCTTTGGGGCAGCGGGCCGGGCGATTCGGGCATGCCCAGCAGGCTGGGATGATCGGTCGTGGCCTGCCAGATGGCGAGGCCCAGGGCCATGACGAGGTCGTCGTGCTCGGACTGATGGCCGGTGGTTTCAAAGTGCAGGAGTTCGCGCTCGAGGATCTCCATGCCCGGGGCGCGGCGCTCCATTTTGATCTGGCCCCGCTCGAAGAGCAGCTTCAGGCGGGTTAACAGGTCCGAGCGGGGGATGCTCAGGTAGCTGTCCTTGAGGTGCTTGGCCGTCCGTCCGGTGGAGATACAGACCGGGAGCAGCCGGAGGCCATGCCGTTCTCGCCGGAGCAGTTCAATGAGGGCGTGACCGTTGCCGGTGGCGTCGACGAGCAGGGTTTGGGGAACCTTCGGCCGGCCGAACTCGCCATCGAAGCGCTGGGTCGCAGCGCGCAGAAAGCCGGGGATGCTGACGAGTTCGGTGTCGAGCGGCAGTCGCGGGGCGTAGCGCGCAGTGAGGCAGGGTTGCATGGCGGTCCGCTGGGTGGCCGGGTCCCGGGCGCCGTATTGCCAGGTGAGTTCGAGGACGACTAAGGCGGTATGATCCTGGCGCTTGCCGAGGTCGAGGCCGTAGTAGCGTTCGGTCTTTTCCCACAGGCCGAGGACGGGAGCGGGCGCCTGATCGATGAGGGCGGCGGTGACCTGAGCGCGGGTGAGCAGTTGGAGGCCGTGGCTGATGAAGCGGCAATCGTACTCCTGGGCATAGGAGAGTTCGCCGTGCAGGCGGCGTTCGGAGGCCAGGAACTCGGGGGTCAGCCGGGGACAGTCCGTGGCGCGGATTTCAAAGCGGGTCCAATTGGCCTGGTGATCGTGCCAGATTTCGGCGAACAGGTTGTTGTGGCCATAGGGGGTGGAGAGCGCCCACAGGTGGCCCTGGGAGACGGCCAGGATGGGAGACAGGGCGCGGTAGGCGGCTGCGTTGACGAAGGCGGCTTCGTCGATTATGATGAGCGAGGCCTTGGAGAAGCCACGGACCGAGCGGGCGACCGCTGAGCGGGCGACGATGCGGGAGCCGTTGGGCAGCCGCAAGGAGCGGGGATTGTTGCCGTCGCGCCGGAGGGGGAAGCCGAGTTCCGCGGCGAACTCTTTGAGCTTTTCGAGGATTTCGCCGGCCTGGGTCTCGATGGGCGCGACCATGAAGATGAGCGACCGGGCCTGATGGACGGCGAGGTAGAGTGCGCGCAGGGCCGCGATGGTGCTTTTGCCGACCTGGCGGGCGGTGAGTAAGATGACCCGGGGGTCGGCGCAATCGAGGATCGCGGCTTGCTTGGGATCCGGGAGGAAGTTACAGTGCCGGGCGGCCCATTCGGAGGCTTTGAGCGGCGCCGGCGGGTCTGGCGCCGGCTCCCTGCCTGGTTGATCGGGCGGCAGGGCTTCCGCCTTGGCCGACGGGCGCCAGCGGGGCATCAACTCGTGTAGCAACATAGCGTCAGGCCGCCCGCGGCAGCCGGGGTATTTCGAGCCGGCCGTTGACTACTTTTCGATTGTCGCGACGGGCGACGAGTTCGACTAACTCCCTGTTATTGAGCAACCTATCGACCCATTCGGGCGCCTGGTAGCTGGGTTCGCTCTGGGCGCGAGCGGCATGCTGGACGGCCTCGTCGACCAGCATGGTGGAGGGAGGCTCCGACTGGTCGGGCTGCATTTCGAGGGCGACGCTGACCGGTTCGGGCGGCACCATGGGGGTATCGCGGCGCAGGGTCCGGAAGACTTTCTGATAGTGGATGACCGAGGTTTCGTGGGACCGGCGGTCACGATTGAGGGTGCGGCCGAGTTTGTCTTCGGCGAGGCTGGCTTTATAGGCGCTGACCTCGCGTTCGATGTCATTCATGCGGGGGTAGCGTTCGAGGATCTCGTCCTTGGCGATCTGATGCAGAGTTTCCTGGATGCGTTCGAGCCGTTGGAGGGCGAATTGATGATAGGCGATGTGCCGGATGGCCTCGAGTTCGGCCTCGGACCGGGGTTGCATGTGCCGGGTGTTCATTTGGAGCAGGCGGCGATAGACGGCTTTTTCGGCGACAGTGAGCGTTTGCATGCAGGATGGCATGTCCGCTTCGAGTTTGCCGAGGTTTTCGCCGGTGACGATGGAGTTGAGAGAGCTGATGTACTTGCCGGTAGGAGTTTTTGGTCCGCGGCTTTTGGCGCCGTTGGCTCGCGCGACGG
>JAINDL010000188.1 GCA_019931245.1 Bryobacteraceae bacterium CoA2 C42 | reverse complement strand
TCGCCGGCGCTGGTCCTCCTAGCCGGCTTCGCCGGCGCTGGTCCTCCTAGCCGGCTTCGCCGGCACTGGTCATAGAATGTTCATCAAATCCTGCTACCCTGCCAAGTAATGAACAAACTCGCTGTTGGACTCGTTGCCCTGGCCTGCGCCACCCTCGCTCCCCTGCGCCTGCCCGCTCAGTCTCTCGCCGGCGCGGCCGCCGTCAGCGGCACCGTCCTCGATCCCAGCAACGCCCCTGTCCCCGATGCGCAGGTCGTCGTCAGCAATACCGAAACCGGACTCACCCGGCGCCTGGTCACCAACAGCTCCGGTTACTTCCTTGCCGCCTCCCTCACCCCGGGCAAAGGCTACCGCGTCGAAGTGACTAAAGCCGGCTTCGCCACCTACGAAGCCAGAGCCCTCGTCCTCGAAGTCGGCCAAAACGTCACGCTCAACATCCCCCTCATCGTCGCCCAGCAGACGCAGACCGTCACCGTCGAAGACGTCACGCCCATCGTCGAACAATCGAAGACCGGCGTCTCGCAAACTGTCACCGCCTCGCAGATCGTCAACCTCCCCATCAACGGCCGCCGCGTCGACAGCTTCGTCCTCCTCAGCCCCGGCGTTACCGCCGATGGCACGTTCGGCGCCGTCACCTTCCGCGGCATGCCCGCCGGAAATGCCTTCCTGCAGGACGGCAACGATACCACCCAGCAGTTCTACAACGAAAACGCCGGACGCACCCGCATCTCCTCCAACATGAGCCAAGACGCCGTCCAGGAGTTCCAGGTGCTTACCTCCGGCTACAACGCTGAGTTCGGCCGCGCCGTGGGCGGCGTCGTCAATACTGTGTCCAAAAGCGGCACCAACTCCCTGCACGGCACCGCCTACTGGTTCTTCCGCAACCAGGACTTCAACGCCCGCGACCGCTACGCCGCCATCAATCCCCAGGAGTCCCGCCATCAGGCCGGCGGCAGCCTCGGCGGCGCCATCGTGAAAGACAAACTCTTCTACTTCGGTAACTTCGATGTTACTCGCCGCGACTTCCCCCTCATCAGCACCATTCTCAATCCCCTCTTCTTCAACGCCGCCGGCAACTTCATCGGCAACTGCGGCGCCCCCGCCACCCCCGCCCAGTGCGGCGCCGCCGTCGATTACTTCCGCCGCTTCTTCGGCACCGTCGAGCGCAACGTCTCCCAGAACGCCGGCTTTTTCAAACTCGATTGGCGCCTCTCCGACCGCCAAACCCTTAGCCTCAACGCCAACCTCATGAACTGGCAGTCGCCCAACGGCATCCAAACCGCCGCCGTCCTCACCAACGCCGGCGCCATCGGCAATAACGGCCTCTCCTCCGTCAAAACCCGCTGGGCCCGCCTTGCCCACACGACGATCTTCTCCGGCGCCGCCGTCAATGAGTTCCGCTTCGGCTACTTCAAAGACCGCCTCTATGATCAGGCGAACTACGACCTCGCCCCTCCCGGCGTGCGCGTCGCCGTCAGCGTCCAGGGGCAGGGCAACCTCGGCGTCCCCAACTATCTCCCCCGCGTCCAGCCCACCGAAGACCGCTGGCAGTTCGCCAATAACTTCTCGCTCACCCGCGGCCGCCATCAGTTCAAGTTCGGCGTCGACATCGCCCACACCCGCGATGTCGAAGAAGCGCTCTTCAACGGCACCGGGAGCTACAACTACGGCACCATCACCGCCTTCGCGCAGGACCTCACCAACCTCGACCGCGGCAAGCGCTGGCAGAGCTACTCGCAGGCCTTCGGGCAAAGCTACACCAACATCTTCGTCCGGGACTACAACTTCTACGCCCAGGACACCTGGCGCCTCTCGAACAAACTCACGCTCAACTACGGACTGCGCTACGAGTTCGCCCAGTTCGCCCAGCCCCCCATCGCCAACCCCGCCTATCCCCAGACCGGCAAAATCAACGCTCCCACCCGTAACTTCGGACCCCGCATCGGCCTCGCCTACTCACTCAACCAGAAGACCGTCCTGCGCGCCGGCTACGGCATCTTCTACGCCCGCTACTCGTCCGGCACCATCGCCCGCCTCCACCAGTTGAACGGCGTCGCCCAGCGCGCCCTCACCCTCCAGGGCAATGTCGCCGCCGACCTCGCCGTCGGCCCCACCTTTCCCGCCCCCCTGGCCTCGCTCGACCGCACGCCCCCGCCCGGCACCGTCTCCCTCAACTTCGCCGATCCCAATCTCGCCACCCCCTACACCCAGCAGGGCGACCTCAGTATCGAACGCGAAATCACCGGCAAAATGGGTATCACCGTCTCCTACCTCTGGAATCGCGCCCTCAAAAACCTCACCCGCCGGGACCTGAACGTCGGACCCACCGCCGGTAACTTCACCTATCGCATCCTCGATGCCGCCGGCAATCAGACCGGCACCTACACCACCCCCACCTACGTCCTCGCCAACCGCGTCGACCCGCGCTACTCCCGTGTCGTCCTCACCGACAACGGCGGTCGCAACTGGTACGACGGCCTCGCCGTCCAGTTCCGCCGGCGCGCTGCCCGCTGGGCCGAAGGCACCGTCGCCTACACTTGGTCCCACGCCCGCGACCTCTCCCAGGGCGGCGGCAACAACAATGTCTTCTTCACCGATGGCCCCGTTACGCTCTCGAACGGCGACTACAACCTCGAAAAGGGAACCTCCGTCCTCGACCAACGCCACCGCACCGTCTTCACCGCCATCCTCAACCCGCCCGAAAGGAAGTTCCGTAACCCCGTTGCCGGGAAACTCCTCAATGGCTGGCAGATCTCGCTCCTCGGCACCATCGCCTCGCCCCAGTACACCACCCCCACCGTCGTCGTCTCCGGCGTCCAGTTTCCCGGTCCGGCCTTTAACAATACCCTCAACGGCTTCGGCGGCAGCAGTCAGGTGCCCTTCCTCTCCCGCCAGAGTATCCCGATCGACTCCGTCAAGCGCGTCGACTCCCGTCTCACCAAGGCCTTCCGGATCCGTGAGCAGATCACCGCCCAGTTCAACTTCGAGGTGTTTAACACCTTCAACCGCGTCAGCAACACGAGCGTCAATACCCAGGCCTTCCAAGCCACCGGCGGCGTCCTCCGCTCCGTTGCGGGACTCGGTGTCGGCACGGCCTCCGGTGGCTTCCCCGATGGCACCAACGCCCGCCGCGCCCAGATCTCTCTGCGCTTGACCTTCTGAGCCCAACGCTCTTTTCAGTTCCGAATCGAGCACGATCACCGGACAAGAAGCCCCGCAAGGGGTCACCCTCACCACGACGATGCTCCCGGTGTCCCGGAACGCCGCTGGTACCAGATGGCCGAACACTGCATCCGGTGCTGGGAGCATCACGGTCGCGAGAACGTTCGGCCTCTTCGGTGGCCGTTCCGGGGAACGCCGCCGGCGGACCGCGCCGTGGTCGCTCGCCGCCAGCGGATCCATCGTCGTGACAAGCACCTTTCTCGCGCTGTCCAGCCACTCGCGATGGGTCAGCCTATTCTCGGCAGTTGAACGCAGTCTGGCGAGGAAACCAAACAGGACACCTTCGGCGGTCGGGGCGAAGTCCTCTCGGAGCCCACTGGTTCTCTAATCAGCTGGAAACCGCTTGGGGCTGGATCCCGGCGGTCCCGTCTCGTCGGCTCAGAACAGACTGGGCTGTGGGGCGATGTAGTCTTTTCGGAGAGGCGGTTCGCCCTCAAACGGGTTGTCGGGGAAGCGCAGATGTCTCGATAGACGAATAGTTGGTGCCGGAGCAGCGCCACGAAGCAGCTCAGGTCCGACTGTAGACGGCCGCGCAGCTGTAGGTTCCGCACCAGCGGCGAACTCCGACGTGCCTGCAAAAATCTTGATCTTCAGTTCTCGTCTGAGTACCTTGAACAGCAGTTCTGTTTGCGAACTTTGGCGATACCCGGCAGCGACGGACGCCACGTCGAAGTCAACGTGATTGGTTCGGAAGACGACCCCCCGCTGATGCTTTGTACCCCACCAGACGATGCGTCGGAAAAAACGCTCGTTGTCGCTTTTGGCGCGTTGAGTGAACTCGACTCCCTCATCAGCGCGGACGTTCGAGTCCACCGCGGCAGGCCGGTCCTCATCATTTACCCACGAAACGTTGCGCTTGAACCGGGAGACGAAGTGGATGCCGCTGGCTGATAGATGGGTAAGCCAGGCCTAGTTGCAGTAGCTCCAGTCGAAAATGAGCATCGCGCCGGCCGGAAACTGCAGTTTGAGGGCAACCTTCGATATCAGCAATCCGGGCAACGGCGATTGTAGGGCGCAGGCTGGCAGCCTGCGCGCCCTATGCCGCCCGCGCGGCCTCCATGCCCCCGTCTGTACTCTCCTCGCCCTCTATCCGGCTACCCCCAACCAAAAACCGCCTCGCCATGTAGGGTCGCGTCGAGTTCACGATTCACCCGCGCAATACAACGATCCGAAATCTTCTCCTCTCCCCCCTTCGCTCTTCCCCTGCCGCCGCTGGGCTGCCTCCCACCGAAGCGTGCCCGCTTCCCGCACAGTCGCAATCTATGCCGCTCGAAGATGCGGGATACTGAAATCAGGGCGGGACAAGGCCGAGATAGAATTTGCCACCTCATCTCACTCCGTCACGCAGTTTCCTCTTTTCTCGACGCGGGAACAGGACCGCTTGGCCAACTCCCCCTTCGCCCTCGCCGGGGGCAATCCCGGCGTAGCCATTGTCCGCCGGTCGTTCTTGTCTGGAATGGCAGCTCATCGCATCTTCCACGTCACTTTTTATAAATGCGGAAGTCAGTGGGTTCGGGACCTTCTGTCCGATCCCGCCATCGTCGCCCATACCCGCTGCCCACTGGTTGCCAACGGCGTCGATATCCCCAGTCAACCCTGGCCGATCTGGCTTGGTCCCGGCCTCGCCAGCCCTCTCTACTCCGCCAGCTACGTCGACTGGCTCGAACGGCCCAACCCCGATCCTGAAGACCGCTGCTTCGTGGTCACTCGCGATCCCCGCGATCTCGTCGTCTCCCTCGTCATCTCCCTTCGCCAAAGCCACACCCCTAATCAGGAAACCGCTCTACTGCGGACGCCCTTCCGCAACGCCAGCCGCGATGATCAGATCCGCCTCGGCTGCCACCTATTCCGCTTTTGGGCCCTTCCACTGTAGTCCTGGTGCGCTCCCGACCGCGATCCCAACATTCTCCGGATCGACTACGACGACCTGATCGTTGATGGCCAAGCGGCGTTCCGCCGAATCTTCTCCTACCTCGGCTCGCACATTCCGGATCACATCGCCACCGCCGTCATCGACTCCCACTCGTTTGCCATGACCAGCGGTGGTCCCCCCCTGGCGAGGAAAACCAGTTCAGCCACCGTCGCAAAGGCATCAGCGGCGATTGGCGCAACCACTTCAACCGGGAGACCGGCGAGCTCTTCGAGACCGTCTCTCCCGGTCTGCTCGAACTGGCCGGCTACGAAAACCATCCGAACTGGTGGAAAACTCTTCCCGCCAGCACCCAAGCTGCCCCGTCGAGCGCCGAACAGCAGATGGACCAGCTTCTTGCGCTCCTCGAGATCCAGGCCAGGGCGATCACCGTCCTGCGCGATGCCGCCGAGAACCGTCTCCAAGACGTGGTTAGGATGCATCGCTTTCACCAGGAGGAGGTCGACATGCACCAGGCTGACCTCGTCCGTCTCACCGCCCTCGAAGAAGGAACCGTTGCCCTCTATGAGCAGCAATTAGCTGAGATGGAAGCCCTCCGCATCGACCACGCCGACCGCCTCGCCACCCTCGAAAAGGCCGACACCCTCCTCCGCCAACAGCAAACCGAACTCGACCTCCTCCGCCCCCTCGCCGAAGCCAACGCCCGCCACCACCAACAAGCCGCCGAACTCGACCTCCTCCGCACCGCCTGCGCTGACCGCCTCGCCACCATCGAACAGTCCGACTTCCTCCTCCACCAGCAGCAGGCCGAACTCGACCTCCTCCGCCCCGACCGCGAAAACCTCCTCCGCCTCCTCGCCGAAACCAACGCCCGCCACCACCAACTGGCCGCCGAACTCGACCTCCTCCGCACCGCCTGCGCCGAGCGCCACGCCATCAGCAAAAAGTCCGACGCCCTCCTCCACCAGCAGCAGGCCGAACTCCAACAACTCCGCGCCATGCCCAGCCCCCTCCACCAGGAACCCCCGCCGCCTGCCGACGAGCCCAATTCCAATCAGCGCCAGCGCGGCCAGAGCGCCTAACGCTCCACCTGAACCGTTATCTCCCTTCCCCCGGCGCAAACCGCGCAAACGAAATGTGCTCGTACGGCCCCGCCTCCCCCCGCTCGTACAAAATCCCCGCCGTCCCCCGGTCCAGCGCCACCAGATTCGAATACGCCGCCGGCCCGCCCTGTATCACCCGCGCCCCGTACCAACTCCGCCCCCCGTCCCGGCTCACCCGCACCGTCAGATTCTCCCGCTTCGTCGACGCCGGATTCGAAAACAGCAGCAGCTTCCGGCCAAACCGCAGCAGGCTCCCCTGGCACACCGGCTCCACCAGCGCCGCATCCTCCACCGGCTCACTCCACGTCAGCCCCTCGTCCCGGCTCCGCGCCACCATCCGCCGGTTCCTCCCCCGGTAGCTCCGCATATTCAGCAACAAACTCCCGTCTTCTAACTCCGCCACCGTCGACTCGTTCGCCTCCGGTCCCGCACTTCCGCCCAGCCGCCACGTCGCCCCGCCATCATCGCTGTAAATCACGTGCGAGTAACGCCGGGTCGCATCCCCCCGGTCATGGTCACACGGAATCACCAGCCGCCCCGACTTCGTCTGAATCCCGTTCACCGGCCCCGTCGCATACCACGACCAGCCCGGCTCCTTCACCGCCGCCGTAATGTCCACCGCCGGTGCCCACGTCAACCCATCGTCTTTGCTGTGCGTCACCCACACCGTCCGCGTCGGCCCCGATAGCCCCGCCCGGATCGCCTTCTCGGGCACGTCCCCCGGGTTCCGCGTCAACAGCAGCCACACCGTCCCCGTCCGCCGGTCTACCACCGGCGCCGGATTGCCGATCGTGTCCTTCCCCAGGTCAGCCACCACAATCGCCGCCGACCACGTCCGCCCCCCGTCCCGGCTCCGCTTCACCAGAACATCAATATCCCCCCAATCCTGCCGGCTCTCCCGCCGACCCTCGGCAAACGCCAGCAGCGTCCCCCGCTTCGTTTGCACCAGCGCCGGAATCCGGTAGCTGTGGTAGCCGCCCTCCCCCGCCGAGTACACATCCACCCGCCCGGCCTCCCCGGCCCAACCCATCGCCGCCAACCATCCCAAAACAAGAAGTCGAATCATACCCGCTCCGCAGCCTATCACCATTCCTCCCGCCACCGCCGCCAACAGACGCCCGGACACCACCCGCCGGCTCTTCAGCATCAACTCCGCCTCCGTACCCATCACCAGCGCCCCCACCTCCAGCATCCAGCGCGTCGCCGGCAAACCCACCCGCGTCCCCCACGCCCGCCGCAGCCCCCGCATAAACTCCCGGTTCGGCACCGGCCCCGGCGCCGCCAGATTCACCGCCCCCGCCATCTCGTGCTCAATCAGCCACCGCATCGCCCGCACTAAATCCACCTCATGAATCCCCGACACATACTGCCGCCCATCGCCGCTCGTCCCCCCCAACCCCCACCGCGTCAACCCCAACAACACATCGAAAACCCCACCCCGATCCGCGCTCATCGTCATCGCCGACCGCAGCATCACCTTCCGTGTCCGCGGCGTCACCGCCTCCTCCCCGCCCAGCATCCCCGTCGCCTCGTCGTTGGCCGCGCCATACCGGTGCGCCTAGATCGTCGCCGTGCTCGATGGCAGCCCAACCCGCGGTGGCCGCGCCGCCCCCTCTATCGCCCGCCCCAACGCCACCGTCGAACGCACCCGCGACTCCATCATCTCCCGCCGGTTCCCCGCGTTGTACCGGCAGTTTACGCTCCGCCCCGCCAGGTTGATCACCACCTCGTGCCCCTCCGCCGCAAACGCCCGCGATAAAATCGCCCCCACCTGCCCGCTCCCCCCCGCCAGCACAATCTTCATCCCGCACTGTCCTCCTTCGCCCCACCTGTGTAACCGCGCCAGCCCCCCGCCTTGCCGTACCATAAAAGGCGCCATGCTCACCCGCCGCTCCTTTCTCTCCACCACCCTCGCCACCACCCTCGCCGCCGCCCCCCCCCCCCCCCAAAAACCCAACCTCCCCCTCCTCCTCCCCCACCCCCCCGGCTTCTCCCCCCCC
>JAINDL010000182.1 GCA_019931245.1 Bryobacteraceae bacterium CoA2 C42 | reverse complement strand
GAGGAGGCCGGAGAGGAAGAAGCCGCTGAGGGCACGGCGGCCGGAGGCGGCGTGGAGGGTGGGGTTGGGACGGCGATGCGGACGGGCTCAGAAGGAGGCGCGGCGGGCGCGACAGCGGGGCCGGCATTCCGGACGGCGGCGGGGGGCGAGGCGGCTGACCGGGCGGCGGCGCGTCTACCCTTCTGGCCCTTGCGTTTTGCCATTTCGATCAGTTTACCCTTTCTGTCCCGGGGAGGATACGAGGGGGTTGCGGCCGGGGGATCGGAACCCTCCGAAAAAAGAAGCGACCACCGGGCGGGGGGATGGCATCTAGCAGCGTAAACGCTTTGGCGGCGATTGCCTCCCAACGTGCTAAGGGGTCTCCATTTGAAGGGTCCCCTTTTGCGTTTTTCGACTCTATTGGGGTGTGAGCGGGAGAGGCCACCAGCGGTGGTGGTGGTGATGCAGAATTTTCTTGACAGTGCCAGCGGGTCGGGATATTCTTTGGTCATCACTGAAAAAGGAGGTGGTCCAGTTTCATGGTTATAGAAGGCAGTAATTCTGGGCGCAGGGAGGGTGCTGGCTCCTAGTAGCGGCTCCTCTGATTTGCTCAGGCCTCGATCAGTGGCGAGGGAGTCGTAAGCGGTATCCTGACTCCTCCCTGCACGAAGCCCACACCTTAAAGGCCAAGAGCCCCTGACCGGTTTGTCCCGGCAGGGGTTTTTGGTTTTTGGGGCGGGCCGGGAGTGTGGTATTCTAGAGGAGTCATGAAAGCTGGTATTCACCCCGCCTACAACCTTTTGAACGTGATTTGCGCTTGTGGGAGCACGTTTCAGACCCGTTCTACGCAGAAGACGGATCTCCGCGTGGAAATCTGCTCGGCCTGTCACCCGTTCTTTACGGGCCGGCAGAAGCTGATCGACACGGAAGGCAGGGTGGACCGTTTCAACAAGCGGATGCTGAAGTCGGCCGAGATCAAGAAGGCGCGCGAGGCGGCTTCGGTTTAATTCTTCCGCGGCTGCGCAGGGCGATTAAGAACGGCGAGGGGCCGGTCGGTTGACTGGCCCCTCGCCATTTGGAGAGTGCTCCGGACGGGTTGGAGAGTGGTCCGGACGGGTTGGAGAGTGGTCCGGACGGGTTGGAGAGTGGTCCGGACGGGGGTTTAGAAGCCGTCGCCGCGTTCGCCGCGGGCTTTCCGGCGAGCTTCGCGTTCGGCGCGCATCTTTTCGTACTCGAGCTTTTGGTCATCGCGGAGGAGGGCGTTGACGGCAGTGACCTGCTCCTGCTGAATGCGCTGCATCTCGGGCTTGGTCTGCTCGCGGAAGCGTTTGTAGGACTCGTGGGTATTCTCGAGGATGACGCGCAGTTTGGCGGTCTGCTGGTCGTCAAGGTGGAGGCGCTGATTCATCTCCTGCATGTACTCCCGGCGGTACTCTTCCGGGCTCTTGCGGGTGGAACCGCTGGCGCTGACGGCGGGACCGCGGAAGAGCTGGAGGCCGCCCGCGCCGATGGCGATGCCGCTGACAAAGACCAGGATGAGGTACAAACCGATGCGACGATCACTGCTGGGCATGGATTACTCGGTAGGGGGCTCGATGGGAGAGGCGGGGTGGAAAGAGGCCATGACCACGATGTCGTCGCTGGCATCGAGAGCTTCGACGTAGGAGGCATCGTAGTAGGTGGAGCGTTCGAGCGGCCGCCAGAGGCTGGCGCCGATCAGCAAGACGCCGGCCACGCAGGCGCCGGCGAGGATGGCGCGAGTCCAGGCCCGCCAGACGGAGGCCTGGGCTCGTTTGCGTTCGATTTTGCTCCACATTCCCGGCAGGAAGCCGGGGCCGCCGTCGAAATCGGGCATTTCCTGGCGATAGGCCGCGAAGAGTTCGTTGAGTTGGCCATCGCGATCGTGATTGGGCTGCATAGACGGCATATCGGTCACCTAATAGTTTAACTCGCTTCTTGCAAAGGCCTTTAAGACGCGCTGGCGGGCACGGAACAGACGCACCTTCAGGGCGTTTTCGTTGACCCGGTAGATGGCCTCCAACTGCTTGAGCGATAATCCCTCAACCTCTTTCAAGGTCAGCAGCAGGCGATCTTCCTCGCTGACGCCGCCGAGCAGGGCATCGACAAACTCGCGGACGCGGCCTTTGCGGTTCTCTTCGGCCTGGGCGAGGGTGCCGGCGCTGGCATCGGCGACGACCACCTGCTGTTCGCTCAGGTCGGCCATGCGGGCTTCGGGACGGCGCTTCTGGCGCCGGAGATAGTCATAGGAGGCGTTGACGGTGAGCCGGTAGAGCCAGGGCTCGAACATCTCGGGCTCGCGCAGTTGGTCGAGGGAGTAATAAAGGCGGAGAAACACCTCCTGCCCCACGTCCTCGACGTCCTCACGGCGGCTGATGAGCCGGGAGATGGTACCGAGGATCCGGCGGCGATAGGCCTGCACCACCTGGTTGAAGGCGCCATCGTCGCCCTCGCGGGCTTTCTCGATGAGGGAGAAATCAACCAGCATCGACGGTTTGGTGCGGTTGGGCAGACGACCGTTGTCCGTACCCAACTCGATTGCGCGACCGGCGACGACACCAAGAGTGGCCAACGTGAGATCTCCGGTAAAGAAGGCGACCGCGCACCCCCGTAGGTTACACGAATTGTGTTCCGGGCGCAGGGCGGCTGCGGGCGCACTCGAGGCGTTCGAGAACCGCGATAACCAACTCCAGTTCCGCCCGCTGTTCGCGCAGGTCGGCCAGAAGATCTTCGTGGCCGGCCATCAGGGCATCCGGAGTCCAAAAGCATTGCTCTTGCATAGGAATACTAGTACCGTACTAAGAGTTTCTAGTCAATCCTTCCGAGGTACCAATTTTCGAGAGGAAAGGCCGCGTGCTACGCTCAAAGCGTTCCCCTTCCTTTGCATGGATTTCCTATCCGGTCTCAACCCACAGCAGCAGCAGGCGGTCGCCGCCACCTCTGGACCGCTCCTGATTCTGGCGGGCGCGGGCTCGGGCAAGACCCGGGTGATTACGCACCGGATGGGCCACATCATCCGGAATCTGGGTACGCATCCGCAGGCGGTGATGGCGGTGACCTTCACCAACAAGGCGGCGGGCGAGATGCGGGACCGGGTGGCGAAGGTGCTGGGGGAGTCGCATCCGGGCCGGCTGCCGCGGGTGTCGACGTTTCACGGGTTTTGCGTGCGGCTGCTGCGGCAGGACGGGGCGCGGTTGGCGGAGCTGCGGCCGAACTTTACAACGCAGTATCTGATTTATGATGACGATGACCAGACGGCATTGATCAAGGGGATTTTCAAGAACCTGGGACTGGATGAGAAGTTCATGCAGTACCGGGCGGCGCTGGGGGCGATTTCGCGGGCGAAGTCGCAGCACGAGACGCCGGCCGATTTTTATAAGCGGACGCAGGATCCAAAGATGTCGCGGCTGGCGGTGGTTTATGAGCAGTACGAGGCGAAGCTGCGGCAGGCGAATGCGCTCGATTTCGATGATCTGCTGCTCGAATCGGTCCGGCTGCTGACCTACGACGCGGAGACGCTGCGGAAGTACAACGACTGGATTGAGTACCTGATGATCGATGAATACCAGGACACCAACCGTTCGCAGTATGACCTGATGCGGCTGCTGTCGCAGGTGCGGCGGAATGTGTGCGTGGTGGGCGACGAGGACCAGTCGATCTACAGCTGGCGCGGGGCGGATATTCGGAACATCCTTGATTTTGAGCAGGACTATCCGGGCGCGCAGATTATACGCCTGGAGCAGAACTACCGGTCGACGAAAAACATCCTGGACGCCGCGGGGGCGGTGGTGGCGCATAACCAGCAGCGGAAGGGCAAGACGCTATGGACGGCGGCGGGGGCGGGCGAGCGGATCACCGTTTACGAGGCTCTCGACGGGGAGAATGAGGCGCTCTACATTGCCAGCGAGATTGACCGGCATCTGAGCCGGCAGCCGGATGCGCGGGTGGCGGTGCTGTACCGGACGAACTCGCAGTCGCGTCAGATTGAAGAGGCGCTGCGGCGGTATGGGCGGCCGTATGTCGTGGTGGGTGGGTTCAGTTTCTATCAGCGGGCGGAGATTAAAGACCTGCTGGCGTATCTGCGTTTGCTGATGAATCTGGAGGATTCGATTGGGTTGGTCCGTTGTATCAACACGCCGGCGCGGGGTATTGGGAAGACGACGCTCGAGCAGATTGAGCAGCATGCGGCGCAGTTTCGGATTTCGCTGTGGGAAGCCATTGGGGACATGCTGCAGAAGCATAGCCTGGGGGCGCGGGCTGAGAGCGCGTTGAAGGCGTTTCGGGAGCTGATTCAGGTCTGCCAGCAGGCGGTGGCGAGCAACGACATCGGGCTGGTGTTACGGACGGTATTTGAAGAGTCCGGCTATAAGCGGATGCTCGAAACCGATCCGGCGCCGGAGGCCGAGGGGCGGCTGGAGAACGTCGCGGAGTTGTTGAACGCGGCGGCCGAGGCGACCGAGCGGGGGGATTCGATTACCGATTTTCTGGACCATACGGCGCTGGTGGCTGATTCGGATAATCTCGATGAGACGGCGCGGATTTCGCTGTTGACGATTCACAACGCCAAGGGGCTGGAGTTTCCGGTGGTGTTTCTGGCGGGGATGGAGGACGGTCTGTTTCCGCATTCGCGCAGCCTGAACGATGACACGGGCATGGAGGAGGAGCGGCGGTTGTGCTATGTCGGCATGACGCGGGCCGAGCAGCGGCTGACGCTTTCCTGGGCGCGTTTTCGAAGAAAGTTTGGCGGGGGGCCGGCCGAGCCGACCATGCCTTCGCGTTTTCTGGCCGAGGTGCCGAAGGCGTTGGTAGCGCGGGCGGGCGCCGGCGGCGGGGCCGGGGACGAGGCCGAGGTGGAGCTGTTTGCCGAGCGGGGCGAGGTGCGGGAGTCGGTCAAAAAGAACCTGTTCACGGGCAAGACCTATAACTCGGTGGACAACATCGCCCGGTATTTTGAAGAGCGGGGGGTGAAAGTGCCGCCGAATATCGCGGCCAAGGCGGCGAGCGGTCCGGCGGCGCCGGCCTCGCCGCCGGACAACCGGCCGCCGTGGCTGGCCGAATTAGAGGCCGAGACGGCGGCGCCGCCGCGGCCAGGACCGGCACCGGCGCCGGCAGGTGGCGTTCCTCGGCCGATGATCGCTCCGAGCAAGGTGCCGTATACGCCGGCGCCGCCGCGGCAGGCGGTGCGGAAGCCGGGAAATTACGTGGGCGCGGTGGTGAATCATCCGAAATATGGCCGTGGGAACGTGCTGCGGCAGGAAGGGGACGGAGATGATGCTAAACTGACAGTTAGCTTTGCCGGTCACGGGTTGAAGAAGCTCGTCGCCAAATACGCAGGATTGAGAATTTCCGAATGAATACCAAGCACGTCTCCGATAGAAAAGAACGCAAGGCGCTGAAGCGCAAGGCTCGCGCCGAGGCCCCGGCCAAGCCGAAGCGCGCCGAAACCGTGGCGCGCGGATCGATGAAGAAGAAAGTCAAGAAGATGGCCAAGGGCCAGACGGTCCGTAAACGCTAAGCGGTAGAAAATCCATCGCGGGAGGCTCCCTTGGCGAGTCAGCTGTTTCGTAAGAAGAGCATCGATGCTCTCATTGCTGATTCCGAGCAGACCGGACGGCGCCTTGAAAGGTCGCTGGGTCCGTGGAGCCTCACCGCGTTAGGGATTGGAGCCGTGATCGGCTCCGGCATCTTCAGCCTTACGGGTACCGCCGCCTCCGGCGTTACCCTGAAGACGCATTCGATTTTGCACGCGCCGGTTTTGGATCTGCTGTTGCAGGGGCCGGACGCGGTATCGACCATTGGCCGGCCCGGCGCGGGGCCGGCGGTGGCGCTTTCCTTTTTTATTCTCGCGCTGATCTGCGGCTTGGCGGGGTTGTGCTATGCGGAGTTGGCGTCGATGATCCCGGTGGCCGGGAGTGCGTACACGTACGCCTACGCGACGATGGGCGAGATTGTGGCGTGGATTATCGGCTGGGACCTGATTTTGGAGTATGCGGTTTCGAACATGGCCGTGGCGGTGGGTTTTTCGGCCTACATCAATGCGATTTTGAAAGCGCTGATCGGGGTGGAACTGCCGTTTGTTTTGTCGCAGCCGATGATTGTGGGGGGGGAGTTTTCGGGGGCGTGGTTTAACCTGCCGACGCTCCTTATTTTGATTGGCGTGACGTGGGTGCTCGTGAGGGGGGTGCAGGAGTCGGCGCGGGCTAACTTAGTGATGGTCTTCATCAAAGTAGCGGCGATTCTGATTTTTGTGTTTGGGGCGGCGGGATCGGTGCAGGCGGCCAATTACACGCCGTTTATGCCAAACGGGTTTTCCGGGGTTTTGACGGGCGCGGCGATTGTCTTTTTCACTTATATCGGTTTTGATTCGGTGTCGACGGCGGCGGAGGAGTGCCGGAACCCGAAGCGGGATCTGCCTTTTGGCATCTTCATGACGCTGGGGATTTGCGCGGTGCTCTATGCCTCGGTGGCGACGGTGCTGACGGGGGTCATCAACTGGAAGGAGCTCGATACGGCGGCGCCGGTGGCGAAGGCATTGACCTCGATTGGGAGAGAGAACCTGCAGGTGGTTGTGTCGACGGGGGCGGTGATCGGGATGTTGAGTTCGCTGCTGGTGTTTCAGTACGGGCAGGCGCGGATCTGGTTTGTGATGGCCCGGGACCGATTTTTGCCGGACCGTTTTGCGATGGTGCATCCGAAGTATCAGACGCCGGACCGGGCGACGTGGGTGGCGGGTATTCTGGTGGGAATTCCGGCTGGAATATTTGATATTGGAACTTTTGCGGATCTATCGAATATTGGGACGTTATTTGCTTTTATGCTGGCGTCGATTGGGGTGTTGGTGCTGCGGAGGACGCAACCGGACAGAGCGCGGGGATTCCGGGTGCCGTGGGTACCCGTGGTGCCGATGGCGTCCGTTTTCTTTTGTTTTCTATTGATGCTGAGTTTGCCGCTGGAGACGTGGGTCCGATTTTTTGCCTGGCTGACCATTGGTTTGGCGATTTACTGGTTTTACGGAAGGCGGCGGGCCGCGGAAAACCATACCGACGCAAACTTCTAAAGAATTTATCACCAACGATCGATATCATAGAAAGAATGAAGGGAGTCTTTCTTAGACCCGCTTGATTCTTGAGGGGCAACTCGATTCATGAAACACAGTTCCATCGCCAAACTTTTTTTTCTTTTCAACGGCTTGGCTCTATCCGCAATTGGGCAGATCACCGGTGATCTTGTCGTTCGCGTCAACGACGCCTCCGAGGCCGCCGTCATCGGGGCCAAAGTTTCCATCCGGAGCGCCACGCAGGGATTTTCCCGGGACGCGGTTACGGACGCTGCCGGGGCGGCGCGCTTTTCTCTCCTGGCCGTGGGAGACTACTCGGTTCGGGTGGAGACCAGTGGCTTTTCGAGCGCGGTGACGACAGCGCTGATCAACTCGGGCGCGACGCGGGAGTTGATCGTGAAGTTGGAAGTTTCGGCTACGAAGTCGGAGGTTGTGATTGAGGAGTCGGCGCTGACGATTGCGACGGCGTCCGCGCAGATGCAGACGAGCGTCGAGTCGAAGGCGGTGACGCAGCTGCCCTTGCAGGGTGGCGCTCTGGCTTTGGCGGGTACGGCGCCGGGAGTGACGCCAGTCAGCGTGCGGAATCCGTTTCTTGGCCTTGGCAGCTACAATGCAAACGGTGGACGGGGTCGGGCGAACAACATTACGATTGACAACGCCAACGCTTCGGACGTTTCGACGACGGGCGGAACGGGTATTGGGACGGTGCCGCTCGACGGCATCAAAGAAGTGAGTCTCATTTCGAACAATTTCAGTGCCGAGTACGGGCGTAACGGCAGTTCGCAGTATCAGATTCTCACCAAGAGCGGTACGAACGAGTTCCATGGGCGCCTGTTCGAGTTTTTCCGGAACGACAAGCTGAACGCCCGCGACTATTTTGACCGGACCGGCCGGGCGCCAACGCTGCGCGATAACCAGTGGGGCGCGGCGATTGGCGGACGGATTATCCGCGATAAGCTGTTCTACTTCGGGACCTACGAGCAGCAGAAGATCCGCGGCGCCGGCGGGACTCGGGTGGCCGTAGTTCCGAACAACGCGCAGGTGGCGGGGATTACCAACCCGGCGGCGCGCGCTCTTTGGCAGGCGACGCAGGGGGTGGCCTCCGATTCGGGCACGGTGTCAAACCCGGCCCCGCTGGGGACCAACTCGATCGCGTACTCGGGCAAGATCGACTACAACATGACATCCAAGGACACGATCTGGGGGCGGTATGCCTATCAGGACGTCGAGTCCCGCAGCCCCGGGCTGACCTTTATCTCCTCCAATCTGCCGGTCAACGGTGCCAGCTCGACGAACAAGCCGCAATCGATCACGCTCAGCTACACGCGGGTGTTTTCGCCCACTCTCGTCTTGAATCAATTGGGCGGTTTTCTGCGCAGCAATCCGAACTTTACGCCTTTAGCAAACATCACGGCGGCTTCGGTGAGCTTCCAGAATGGCTTGGCCGAATTGGGAAGCTGGTCCGGTCTGCCGCAGGGACGAACGCAGAACGTGTACAACTCGCTGACGACGGTAACGAAAACTTCCGGGTCTCACACCTTCAAAGGCGGTTACAACTTCGAGCGGATTCAGGCGAATTCGGTGTTTGACTCCAACACGCGCGGCTCGTTCACCTTCGCCAGTTTCGAACAGTTCCAGATCGGAAACCCGGTGATCTATAGTCAGCGGTTCGGCGGTTCGATCCGCGGTAACCGGGTTTCCAATCAGGGAGCCTTCTTCCAGGATGATTGGCGCGTCCGGCGCAATCTGACGCTGAACCTGGGCGTCCGGGTGGAGATTGCCGGTGGTGTTTCCGAGGTAAACAAACTGCTGTCAAACCTGAATTTGGACCGGCAGGCCGCTTTGGGCGGCGCCGGCACTGGGGCGCTGGGCACGATTGAAGTGACGCCTTCGGCTTTTAATACGAACTACAACTGGGCACCCCGGTTTGGCTTTACCTGGAGCCCGGGCGATTCGGGCAAGTGGAGCGTGCGGGGCGGCTACGGCTGGGCGTACGACTTCATCTTCCTGAACCCGATTACGAACCTCCGGTTTGCTCCGCCGTTCATGTACAACTTCTCGACGACGGACTTCACCGGCGCCAACTCGCTGGCGAACCTCGTGGCAGGCACTTCGCCGTTCCAGCAGACGGGTCGCGCTACGGTCGGCAACTTCGGCACGACGGTCCGCAACTTTGGGGGCATTTCGCCGGTGGATTACGCGATGCAGAACCCGCAGACGCAGCAGTGGAGTTTGAATATTGAACGGCAACTGGGCAATGGCTTTATCGGCCGGATTGGATACGTGGGTACGAAGAGCAACTTCCTGCAGCGGTCTCGTCCGATCAACACGGTACGTCCGGGTCTTGTGGTGCCGGCGACCTCGATAGCCGACGAGAACGCCCGGATTAATGACTACCGGGCGATCAACGCCGGCTTGAATGCGCCGCCGACGGGGACGACCAACCGGATCGACCCGCGCTTTACGGGCGTCACGATCGCCGAATCTTCGGCCAACTCGAACTACCACTCCTTCCAGGCCTACGCCGCCCGCACCTTCCGCAGCGGTTTCGGCTTCACGGCGGCCTACACCTGGTCCAAGTCCATCGATGACGTCAGCGACGTGCTGAACGTAATCGCCACCGACACTCCGAGCCAGCAGAATCCGTTCAACAACCGCGATAACCGCGCGGTTTCGGGCTTCGACGTGCCGCACCGGGTCGTCTTCACCCACTCCTACGATCTGCCGAAGTTCGCCAACACCAACCGCTTCGTCCGCACCCTGATCGGCGGCTGGAACCTCTCCGGCATCTTCCAGATGCAGAGCGGCAACCCCATCAACCTGCTGAGCGGCGCCCGGTTGGCCTTGCCCGATCCGCTGCTGCTGGGCGGCGGCGGCGCGCTGCGCCCGAACCTGGATGGCCCGCTGAACCTGAAGTTCCTTCCCAACCCGGGAACGGTGACCCAGGCACAGTTCAAGACCGTCAACTCGGGCCTGTCGCAGCCGCTGATCGGCAACTTCGGGACGCTGGGACGCAACGTGATCCGGGTGAACGGTCTCACGCAGTACGATGCCACTTTGCAGAAAGATTTCGTGCTGACCGAGCGGTTCCGCATCCAGGCGCAGAGCCAGTTCTTCAACTTCTTCAACAATACCCAGTTCAGCCGTCCCGGGGTAACCTTGGCCGCACCCGCCGCCTTCGGTTACTACCAGGACACCGACACCAATTCGCGGAACATCACCCTGGTGCTCCGGCTGATCTGGTAACGAAAGAAAGTCAGATTTGCTCCTTCTACAGGCCGCCCGCTCAGGGCGGCCTGTTTGTTTGTTAGTTTAGAAACTCATGCCTACTCGCCGCGAACTCCTGCGCACTGTCGCCCTCGCCACCCCGGCCCTGGCCCAAACCGCCCTACCGGCCGGGGTTACCCGCCCCTGGATCGGTCCTGACTACTGGGCCAACCCGTTGCAGGACTGGCAGTTGCACGACGGGCGGATCGAGTGCATCGTCTCGGGCGGCGACCGGTCGGTGGCGCTGCTAACGCAGGAGCTTGTGGCGGCGCCAGGCACGGTGCTGGTGGAGGTCGAAATGGGTCCGCTCGCGCCGGGGACGAAGATGGAGGAGGGTTGGGCGGGGCTGCGGATCGGGATGCGCGGCAACTTTGGCGACTACCGGGACGATGCGATCTTTGGCCGCGGGGTCAACTGCGGGATAACGACGGACGGGCGGCTGTTCATCGCCGACTTGACAAACTCCTCTCCGGTGCTCGATTCGACCAAGGCGGTGCGGCTGCGGCTGAGTTCCGAACCCGGGGTGCTGACGTTGACCGCGTTCGACCCGGCGGGCCCGGTGCTGGCCGAGTACAAGCGCGAGCGGGTGCCGGCGGAGTGGATTCCGGGGCTGGTCGCGGTGGTGTGCTCGCACGGGCCGGTGCGGCGGTCGCCGGAGCGGTCGACGGCGGCCGACTTTGGCTTCGCGCCCCGGCCGTTTACCGAACGAGGGGGCAATGTGCGGTACTGGTTCCGGAACCTGAAAGTTTCGGGCACGCAGGTGGCCGCGCGGCCGGAGCGGGCGTGGGGGCCGGTGCTGTTCAACCAGTTCACGGTTTCGCAGAAGGTGCTGAAGATGACGGTGCAGTTGGCGCCGGTAGAGGAGCCGGGGGCGACGGTCGAGTTGCACGCGGAGGGGCGCAAATTGGCCACGGCGGCGGTGGACCGGGAATCGGCGACGGCTACTTTTCGCGTGGCGTGGAGCGCGGCCGCGGATACTCCATATGAGGTACATTACGGAGCCGCGCGGCTGACCGGGACGATTCCGCATGACCCGGTGGACAAGCCCAAGCTGACGATTGGCGCGCTGACGTGTCAGGGGGATTACGGCTATCCGCATGCGCCAATTTTTGCGAATCTGCGGACGCTGCGGCCGGATATTCTGTTTTTCACGGGCGACCAGATTTACGAGCGGAACGGGGACTACGGGATTCAGCGGGCGCCGGCGGCGGCGGCGCGGCTGGATTATCTGCGCAAGTGGTATTTGTTCGGCTGGGCGTGGGGCGAGTTGACGCGGAACACGCCGTGCGTGTGTCTGCCGGATGATCATGATGTGTTTCACGGGAACGTGTGGGGCGCGGGGGGGCGGAAGGCCGAGGGGCAGGGGCAGCCGGGGCAGGATTCGGGCGGATATACGATGCCGGCGCCGTGGGTGAATCTGGTGCAGCGAACACAGGCAAGCCATCTGCCGGATCCGTACGACAAGACGCCGGTCGAGCAGGGCATCGGGGTGCTGTACACGCAACTGGTGTGGGGTGGGGTGAGCTTTGCGCTGCTCGAGGACCGCAAATGGAAGACCGCGCCGAAGACCGTGCTGCCGGAGGCGCGGATTGTGAACGGGTTTCCGCAGAATCCGGAGTGGAGGGGGCAGGATTCGCCGGCCGCCGAGCTGCTCGGGCCGCGGCAGGAGCGGTTTCTGGCCGATTGGGCGATGGATTGGTCGAACGGCATTTGGATGAAGTGTGCAGTCAGCGCCACGATCTTTTGCACGCTGGCCACGCTGCCGGCGCCGGCGCGGACCGACGCCGTGACGACGAAACTGCCGGTGCTGAAGCCGGGCGAGTACGGCGAGGGCGAGATTCCGACGATGGATCACGACTCGAACGGCTGGCCGCAGCACGGCCGCAACCAGGCGCTGCGGCTGCTGCGGCAGGCGAGCGCGTTTCACATTGCCGGCGACCAGCATCTGGGGAGCACGGTGCAGTACGGGATCGAGGATTGGAACGACGGACCCTTTGCGCTGTGCACGCCGGCGGTTTCGAATATCTTTCCGCGGCGGTGGTTTCCGCCCAAGCCGGGCCGGCATCCGCTGCCGCACAGCCCGCGGAACACGGGCGAGTTTACCGATGGATTTGGGAACAAGATCACGGTGCATGCCGTGGCGAACCCGATGCAGTTCGGGGTGCTGCCAACGGCGTTGAACAACCGGGCGCCGGGGTTTGGCGCGGTGGAGATCTCGCGGGCGGACCATCAGATCACGTTGACGAACTGGCCGCGTTGGGCGAGTATCGCCAAGGGCGATAAACCGTATCCGGGCTGGCCGGTGACGATAAGCGATGTGCCGCGGTCGGCCTACCGGCTGCCGGAGTTGACGGGGCGGACGCGGTGCGTGGCGGAGGTGCAGGACGCCGAGGGGCGGGTGCTGTACAGTTTACGGATGACGGGGAACCGGTTTGCGGCGCCGGTGCCGGGTCCGGGAGAGTACACGGTACGGTTTCATGATCCGGCGACGCGGTACGAGGAGTGGCACCGGCGGCTGGAGGCGCGGGGGATTTGAGCCGCGGGGGGCGGAGGTGGCGAGTGGGGAGTGCGGGTTAGTTGGAGCGGCGCGGGACGGGGTGTGAGTTAAGCGCCGGGTAAGGTGTTTGTGCGGATGCGGGGGAGTGCAGGCGGGCGG
>JAINDL010000110.1 GCA_019931245.1 Bryobacteraceae bacterium CoA2 C42 | reverse complement strand
ACAATCAGTTAAGCAAGCTCCCGAAGCGGTCATGAAAGCGGACTTGAGAACGGACGACCGGGGCGAAAACGTCGCCCTCATGGAGCCCCTCCTCCTCGGGGATGGCTACCGCCACCGTGGCGCGGTTCTGGATCTCGCCTTCGACCTCACGCAGAAATCCGCCGGCTTCCGAAGAAGCCTGCCCACCAGTCTGCTCACCTCGCTTGCCGGCCTTGTCCGGTCGATGAACTGCTACTACTCCAACCTCATTGAGGGCCACGACACCCACCCCATCGACATCGAACGCGCGCTCCAGAACGACTACAGCCAGGACGCCCGCAAGCGCGACCTGCAACTGGAAGCCAAAGCCCACATCACCGTTCAGCAGTGGATCGATGGCGGCGCGCTGGCCGACGGGAGCGCCATCACACCCGCTGGCATCGGCGAAATCCATCGCCGCTTCTGTCAATTGCTGCCCGACCATCTCCTTTGGGTGGAGGACCCGCTCACCAAGGAACGGCTGCGCGTGGTGCCCGGCGAACGACGCACCCGGGATGTCCAGGTCGGAAGGCATGTGGCGATCTCTCCAGCTGCCTTGCCCCGATTCATGGAGCGGTTTGCACAGGTCTACGGCAGCACCGGCAAGGCGGAATCGATCCTTGCGATAGCCGCCGCGCACCATCGGCTGTTGTGGATGCATCCCTTTCTGGGCGGCAACGGCCGCGTCGCCCGTCTGATGGCTCACGCGCAGCTTCTCGTTGCCCTCGACACCGGCGCCGCCTGGTCCGTTGCGCGCGGCCTGGCCCGCCATGTTCACGACTACAAGCAACTGCTTGCCAACTGCGACCAGACCCGCCGCAACGACCTCGACGGACGTGGCACGCTAAGCGAAGAGGCGCTGGGAGAGTTCACGCACTTCTTTCTCAAGATCTGCCTCGATCAGGTCACCTTCATGGAAAGCCTGGTCCAGCCGGACCGGCTACGCGCCCGAATCCTGCTCTGGGCGGAAGAGGAAAGCAGAGCTGGCGAATTGCCCTCCCCATCCGGTCGCCTCCTGGAGGCCTTGCTGTACTGCGGCGAATTACCCCGTGGCGATGCCGGCGCCGTGTCGGGCACCGGCGAACGCCACGCCCGGCGAATCGTCTCCGCCCTGCTCGAAAAAGGCGTGTTGGTCGCAGAAAGTCAACGCGCCCCGCTGCGTCTCGCCTTCCCCGCTACCTTGGCCTCCCGATGGCTGCCCGGACTGTTCCCGGACAAGGTGGATTAAAAGCAAGGCCCCGAAAAGCTCATGCCGTCTTTGTCAGTCCAGCCTTCGTCCGGAGGTCATAGATCTTTCGCGCTAATTCCGCGTTGATCACCTCCTCTTCGTAAACCTGCTCACGCGCCGGATCTCCAGCGATGTAGTTTTTGTAGAGATACCCCGAATACATCACTCGGCCTCTACCTTCTTCTTTCGTTCGGTGGCCCGTGCGATCTCCTTCTCTGGAACCTCCCGTTCCTTCGTCAAACCGTGCGAGACGACCACAACCGCCTTGTCCGTAAAGAAATACCGCATGCGGTAAGGAGCCCCCTGATAGCTCGCTCGCAGCTCATGGATTCCGTCCCTTAGGAAAACTTCCGGTCGCCGGAGTTCGTGGCCCGGTCGCCCAGGCGGTCGCCCAACCAGTCGGTCCGTTCAGTGCATTTCGCCTGCACCTTCACGGGCCTCTCGCGAAGCCAATCCAAAAGAGGAATCGACTCGTCTTCCGGCTCCCGGGAAAACATACCCCTGTCTGAGCCAACGACCGGCCCGCGTGAGGTTCTCATTTTTGTGAACTGTGATCAACGGACCATTCCGAAGTTGACCCCGAATTTGAGACACGAGACTCGACTCGCAAGAATTCTCGCAGGCGAAACCGAGACAACGCTCTTTCGCTGTGCACCGCCGGAGCTGCATGACCATGGCCGGAACCCTCACCGGGAATCGCCCCCTCCCCACCCGGAACCAACACCAGCCGATTGGCTTTCACAGACCAAGCATCGAAATATCTCCCCTGTTTGCAACACCGGCCCCGCACCCACCCCCCAAAACCCTTGACACCCGGGGTATCGTGAAGGCAGAAAAGGCCCGCTCCACCTCACCGGTGTTGCGGGCCTTTCCATTTCCCATCATTCCATTTCCCATCAAAGGACCCAAAACCATGAACACGACCATCTCCGACGCCGAAGCCCGCCGCGTCCAGCACTTCCTCCGCGAACTCGACGAGCAAGTCGCCCGCGACGAGACCGAAGCCCAACAAGCCGCCCAGCGCGCCGCCACCAACCGCGAAAACGCCGCCAAATCCACCGGCCCGCGGACCCCCGAAGGCAAAGCCGCCTCCAGCAAAAACCGGCTCGCCCACGGCCTCTGCTCCGCCAGCCTCATCCTCCACGGCGAATGCGAAGCCGACTTCGACGAACTCCGCCGCCAAACCCACTCGACCTTCGCCCCCGTCACCCCCGAAGAACTCCTGTTCACCGACCAACTCGTCGAAGCCACCTGGCGGCTCAATCGCGCCCGCCGCGTCGAAACCCAGGCCCTCAATCAGATCAATGTCGAAACGGCCATGAACATCATGCGCCTCAATGGCAGCACGAATACCCCCTCCCCGGAAATGAGCCTCGCCGCCAGCCTCGCCGACCAAGCCAACCAGAAACTCTTCGCCACCATCCAACGCTACGTCACCGCCAACGAACGTACCTATCGCGCCTGCCTCAAATCCCTCCAGGACGCCATCAAGCGCCGCCGGCCCCAGCCGGAAACCCAGCCCGTTCCCGCCGTCACCGCGAAACCAAAAGTAGCCGTCGCCGGCCAAAGCCTCTACCGCGAAGAAGACACCGAACTCCCCGCCTGGCCCGCCCCGGCCGTCCCGTCCTTCACCGACCGTTGCTGACGGGCCACCCATCGGATCACCCCGCCGCCTGCGAACCCGCTGTCCGCTCTTTGAAAAATTAACCCGCCCACCCGGTTCACTCGAAGTGTGTCCGGACGCGCCGCCAGCCCAGCCGGTACACCCGCAGTGTGCCTGCCCGCCGCCCCCAGTTGGCTTCGTTTCGCAGCGGTTTGGCTTCGTTTCGCAAAACAACCTCAAACGCCCCGGTGATAACATCAGAGTCGCCCCCCACGGGCGCCTGTAATATGATCCTCCGTCATCGTCTCCGCACGGCCGGCGCCCTCGCGTCTGCCGCCCTCGCCGGCTCCCTCTGGACCGCCCACTACCTCGCCGCTCAGCCCGCCGCCGCGCCGCCCCCCCTCGAACCCGGCTTCGCGCAAACCGTCAAGCCCTTCCTCGACAAGAACTGCAAACAGTGCCACAACGCCGATAACCTCTCGGCCGGCGTCCGCGTCGACCATCTCGACACCAGCCTCGAAGACCGCCACATCCGCCTCTGGGAAGGCATTCGCCACCGCGTCCGCGACGGCTCCATGCCCCCCAAAGGCATGCCCCAGCCCTCAGCCGCCGAACGCGAAGCCACCGTCGCCTGGATCACCCGCGCCATCGACATCGCCCGCCTCCGCCCCGCCCCCAAAAACGGTCTCGTCCGCCGCCTCACCGTCGCCCAGTACCGCAACACCCTCCGCGAACTCCTCCAACTCGAAGACGACCTCACCGAAAGCGTCCCCCCCGATGCCGTCTCCGCCGACGGCTTCGTCAATAATAAAGACACCCTCCAGCTCTCCCCCCTCCTCATCGAGTCCTACCTCGAAATCGCCGAAAAAGCCCTCAACCGCACCATCGTCGATCCCACCCAAAAACCCGCCATCCAGAACTTCCGCATGGACTTCGGCGAGTCCATCAATAAGAACCCCCTGCCCGAAGAGCTCATCCTCGGCGCCGGCAGCCTCCTCCTCGAAAACAAGGACTTCGCCGTCACCGAACTCACCCCCCAAAAGCCCTTCCCCTTCACGCCCGCCCCCATGCGCACCAACTACCGCTTCATCGAGGGCTACCAGGGCAACGACACCGTCCGCGGCTGGCGCGAGTACTCGAGCATCTACCACTCCGTCTTCGCCTGCATGCGCGGCTCGAACGGCTACCCCAAGGGCAAGCCCTACAGCACCGTCCCCACCGGCCTCCTCCTCCGTCCCGCCATCCCCAACGAAGAGACCTTCGACGCCGAAGGCACCTACGGCCCCAAAGCCAACTTCAAGATCTCCCTCCGCGAGCTACCCGACTACGGTCGCTTCCGCGTCACCGTCACCGCCGCCAAGTACAACGACGGCCTCCTGCTCGACCCCGGCGCCACCCCCCGTACCGCCCCCAACGCCCCCACCCTCGCCGATTTCAAAGCCCCCCAAACCCTCACCGTTCCCCAGCCCGGCGTCTATCAGGTCGATGTCCACGCCCCCCAGCGCAGCGACAAATTCCCCGCGCCGGACACCTCCCGGCTAAGCGAAGCCCTCGCCGCCGCCTGGTCTTTTAATGACAAGCCCGAAGGCGCCCTCGAAGGCAACGCCAGCCTCGTCGACTCCCCCTTCGGCAAAGCCCTCGCCCTTCGCGCCGATGCCGACGCCGTCGTCGTCCCGGCCCACGAATCCCTCCGCGTCGGCCCCGGCGCCTTCACCCTCGCCGCCTGGGTCCAACCCAAAGCGCCCCGCCGCGCCGGTCTCCTCTCGCTCGGCGGAACCAACTGGACCCCCGGCTGGAGCCTCTCCCTCGGCGGCGGCAACGGCGGCCGCAGCAGCCTGCAGTTTGAAACCACCGGCCCCGATAACCAGCCCAACGGCACCCTCACCACCGCCCCTGGCGTCGTCCGCACCGGCTCCTGGCAGCACATCGCCGTCGTCGTCGAACGCAGCCCCCGGCTCTCCCGCCTCTATATCAACGGCTACCAGGTCGCCCAGGGCCAGATCGGCGCCGCTAACCTCGATAACCTCCGCCTCGCTCTCCAAATCGGCCGCCTCCCCGGCCAACCCGCCTTCCGCGGCGAAATCGACGACGTCCGGCTCTACCGCCGCGCCCTCAACGAAGCCGAACTCCAGGGCCTCCTCGAGCCCGGCCGCAAGTTCGTCCAGGCCCCGCCCGAACCGCCCCAGGAACTCACCCTCACCCTCGGCGACCGCCAGTTCTCCGGCGCCCTCAAGCAGCCCGCCTTCCTCGCCGTTCGCCTCCCCGCCGGGCCGCTCTCCGTCCGGGCCGCCACCAACGGCGCCCTCGGCCTCGAACGCATCGTCCTCACCCCCGTTCCCGCCGCCGACCCCCTCGCCAGGCGCCTCGAAACCTTCGAAAAGCGCAACCCCCGCCTCGGCGTCCACCTCGGCCTCCGTCGCGACTGCGGCAGCACCTTCGCCCCCGTCGGGACGGCCAAGGTCGTCTCCGGTACCCAGAACACCCGCTTCGTCTTCGAAGGCGCCATCCAGAACTTCCCCAGCCCCGAAGTCGAAAAGGATAACGTCAACTACCTCGCCGGCATCCGCGAAATCGCCGTCCGCAGCGAGTACACCGACGACCGCGACGTGCCCCGCCTCCGCCTCCGCAGCGTCGAGTTCGAAGGGCCGCTGTATGAGTCCTGGCCCCCGGCGCCCCACAAAGCCATCTTCTTTGACTCGCCCCGCCAGGCCGACCCCAAAGCCTACGCCCGCGAAATCCTCCGCCGCTTCGCCACCCGCGCCTACCGCCGGCCCGTCACCGAAGCCGAAGCCACCAACCTGTTCGCCGTCTTCGACCGCTCCTTTGCTGCCGGCGGCAAGTTCCAGGACAGCGTGAAGAGCGCTCTGCAGGTCGTCCTCACCTCGCCCCAGTTCCTCTTCCTCGTCGAGAAGAGCGCCACCCCGGCGCCCGAACCGCTCGACCAGCACGAACTCGCCTCCAAGCTCTCCTACTTCCTCTGGAACGGCCCGCCCGATCAGACCACCCTTCGCCTCGCCTCCACCGGCGCCCTCCGCCAGCAACTCGAAGCCGAAGTCACCCGCATGGTCGCCGACCCCCGCTTCTCCCGCTTCTCCCGCGAGTTCACCTCCCAGTGGCTCAGCCTCGATAAGTTCAGCGTCCTCGAACCGGACCGCAAACGCTTCCCCAAGCTCACCCGCCACAACCGCACCCACCTGCGCCAGGAGCCCATCGAGTTCGTCCACCACCTCCTCCGCAACAACCTCCCCGTCCGTAATCTCATCAAGTCCGATTTCATCGTCGTCAACGAAGCCGTCGCCAACTACTACGGCCTCGCCGACAAAACCGAAAGCGGCCTCGACTACGTCGCCGTGGCCCACGGCCGCCGCGAGCTCGGCGGCGTGCTCACCCAGCCCGCCATCCTCGCCGGCCTCTCCGATGGCCGCGAGTCCAATCCCGTCAAGCGCGGCGCCTGGCTCGCCCGCAAGATCGTCGCCGAACCGCCCGCCGATCCCCCGCCCAACGTCCCCGCCCTCAAAGGCGACGAAGGCGGCAAACTCACCCTCCGCCAGCGCATCGAACGCCACCGCAGCCAGCCCGGCTGCGTCCAGTGCCACCTCAAAATCGACCCCTGGGGCGTCGCCCTCGAGGAATTCGACGCCGGCGGCCGCTTAAAGTCAGAACCCGCTGATGCTCGCTCGCAACTGCCCGATAAGACAGAAGTGGCCGGCATCGATGACCTGCGGCGCTATCTCGCCGAAGACCGCATCGACCAGGTCGCCTTCAGCGTGCTCAAGCATCTGGCCACCTACGCCACCGGCCGCAGTTTGACCTACAATGAAGTCAACTCTCTCAAACAGGACGGCCTGAAGCTCAAGGCCAACGGCTACCGGATGCAGGATATGCTCCGCTATGTCGCCACCAGCAAAATCTTCCTTGAAAAGTAGTCGGAGCCCTTTATGAGCCTCTCTCGCAAACTCGACCGCCGCGCTTTCCTCACCGGAGTAGGGGGCGCCGCCCTCGCCCTGCCCGTGCTCGACGCCATGGGCGCCGAGGTCACCAGCAAGCCCGCCAAGCGCTTCTGCGCCATCTACACCGCCAACGGCATGTCGCTGCCCCGCGCCGAACACGATATCAGCGAATGGAGCTGGTTCCCGGCGCTCGAAAAAGACGGCCAGTTCCAGTTTGGACTCTCCACCGCTCCGCTCAGCCCCTTCCGCCAGCAGCTCAGCTTCCTCGGCGGCATGCACCACCCGAGCGGACCGAAGGCCGATCCCCACACCTGCTCCGACATGTGGCTCACCGGCGCGCCCCTGCATAACCCGAAGCCCGGCACCTACAACACCGCCGGCCTCGATCAGGTCATCGCCCTCCACACCAAGCAGTACTGCCGCCAGCCTTCGCTGATTCTCTCCATCGACGCCGGCACCGGCTTCCTCTCGCGCACCGGCACCATCTCCTACAGCCTCGAAGGCAAGCCCATCCCGGCGGAAAACAACCCGCGCCGCATCTTCGACCGTCTCTTCCGCGGCGACCGGCAGTCGCTGCAATCCGAACACGCCAAGCTCCAGCAACGCATCAAGCTCGTCGACGCCGTCGCCCAAAGCGCCAAGGCGCTCGACCAGCAGCTCGGCAAGTCCGACCGCGAACGCATGGATCAGTACATGACCTCGCTCAACGAGGTCGAGTCCCGTCTCATCGCCTCCGAGAAGTGGATCGATATCCCGCTCAAGAAGCAGGACTACTCGCACCTCAACCTCGACGCGACATCGGAAGGTGAGCCGGCCGAGTACTACCGCAACATGTTCGACCTGATCGCGCTCGCCTTCGACGCCGACATCACCCGCTCGGTCGCCTTCATGCTCAACCGCGAAGACGGCATGGGCATCAGCGACACCTTCCCGCTCAAGCTCGGCCTGTCGAAGACGCACCACAACCTCTCTCACGCCACCGATAAAGAAGGCCAGATGCAGTTCGCCAAGTACGACCTGTTCCTGAGCCACCAGATCGCCCATTTCCTCAAGCGCCTCTCCGGCTACCAGGACCGCAACGGCAGCGTGCTCGACAACTCCATCGTGCTGTTCGGCAGCGGCGCCAGCACCACGCACAATCCGCGCAACATCCCCACGCTCGTCGCCGGCGGCGCCAACCTCGGCCTGAAGCACGGCCACTACTGGAAAGGCGGGGAAGCCCGCATGTCGAACCTCTACGTCAGCATGCTGCGCGCCCTCGACGTCCCCGTCGAGTCCTTCGCCGACAGCACGGGCACGCTGAACAGCCCGGTCTTTACCCGCTCCTAACCTGTCATGAATAATCCCCGGAAAATCGCGCTGGTCACCGGCGCGGGCAGCGGCATCGGCCGCGCGGTCAGCCTTGCCTTGCAGGCGGCCAACTACTCGGTTGTCCTCGCCGGCCGCCGCGCCGCGGAGCTGGAAGCCACCGCGGCGCAGGCCGCGGCGGGCGGCGGCGAAATGCTGCCGGTGCCCACCGATATTAGCCAGCCCGATCAGGTCGCCGCGCTGTTCGACCGGCTCGAAGCCGCCTTCGGCCGCCTCGACCTGCTCTTCAACAACGCCGGCATGGGCACGCCCGCCATCCCGATGGACGAGTTGACCTTCGCGCAGTGGAGCGCGGCCGTGGGCGTCAATCTCACCGGCTCGTTCCTGTGCGCCCAGCACGCCATGCGGCTGATGAAGAAGCAGCAGCCCCAGGGCGGCCGCATCATCAACAACGGCTCCATCTCGGCCCACGTCCCGCGCCCGCACTCGGCGCCCTACACCGCCACCAAGCACGCCATCACCGGACTCACCCGCAGCATCTCGCTCGACGGCCGCCCCTTCCGCATCGCCTGCGGGCAGATCGATATCGGCAACGCCGCCACCGAGATGACCCAACGCATGACCGGCGGCGTCCTGCAGGCCGATGGCAGCACGCGCCCGGAGCCGCGCATGGACGTCAAACACGTCAGCGACGCCGTGCTCTACATGGCCGGCCTGCCGCTCGAAGCCAACGTCCAGTTCCTTACCGTCATGGCCAGCGACATGCCCTTCATCGGCCGCGGCTAGCCTACACCTTCAGGAACAGCTTCCGCCGGTACATCCACAACAGCACCCAGTAGAAGACCGCCAGCACGGCCGCCCCCCGCCAGAACGGCGCCATGCCCGCGCCGGCAAACTCGAAGAACCCCGCCCCCAGATGGATGCGGAACGACGAGATCACAAACTCCTCCCACAGGTGCGCAATCAGGTACGCCGCAATCGAGTTCATCCCGATCACCACCAGCGGAAACGCCCAGCGCCGGTAGCCCTTGGCGTCGATCACCCAACTGAAGCCCGCCAGCAGCAGGAAGCACAAGCCGCCGCTGAACAGCGTCCAGGCCGGCGTCCAGATCCGCTTGACGATCGGGCAGACGCCCGCCACATGCAGCAGCAGACCCGCCGCCACCCCGGCCGCGCCCGCCGCCGCCAACTTCCGCAGCGGCAGCTCCGGCGCGGCTTCGCGCAGCCAGCGCCCGGCCGCCAGGCCGAGAATCATCGTCCCCAGCGTCGGAATATAGCTCAATGTCAGGTAGCCGCCGCGGTTGCCCTCAAACGGCGTTGCCCGCGGAAACAGGTTCAGAAACCAGCGGTCGAAGGCGGCGCCGTAGTTGTCGGCCTTCATCCAATGGCCGCCGAAGCCCAACTCCGGCGCCACCGGATAGAGCGCCCACGCGAGCCAGTAGCCAGCCAGGATCGCCCCCAGCGCCATCCACTGCCACCGCGGCGGCCGCCGCCCCAGCAGGAACAGGAACGGATAGCCCAGACCGATCTGCGTCAGCGTATCTTCAAACGTGAAGTTGGTCTGCTCCCGGTGCGTGCTGCGCAGAAAGATGCCCAGCGCCGCCAGCAACAGCGCCCGCCAGCAGGCGTGCCCGAACAGCGCACCCGCCGAAGCGCCCCGCGCCATGCGGCTCGCCAGCGAGTACGGCAGCGCCACGCCCACCAGAAACGAAAACGAGGGCTGAATCAGGTCGTGCAGCGAACACCCCTCCCACGCGACGTGCGACTGATGATACGCCAGCGTCTGCCAGAACCAGCTCTCCGGATACGCCTTGGCCACCTGCGAGAGCGACAGCACCTCGGCCATCATCAGCAGCATCACAAAGCCGCGGTAAGCGTCAAGAGCCTGGTTGCGAACGGGCGCCGGCGTCATTTCACTTGTTCCGAATGCAGTAGATCGCCTTCTGGCTGCGCAGGTACAGATCGCCGCCGGCCACGGCCGGGCTCGCGATAAACACTTCGTCCTTCATCGTATTCGTGGCCAGGAGCTCCATCTTATCCGCCATCTTCATCACCAGCACATCGCCCTCCTCGGTGGACAGATACAGCTTGCCGTTCACTCCCACCAGCGAGGCCTTGAAGTTATACGGTTTCGGCAATCGCTCCTGAAACAGCACTTCGCCCGTCAGCGCGTTCAGACAGCTGAAGAAGCCGTTGTCGCTGACGAAGTACAGGCGGTCGTTGATCAGCACCGGCGAAGGCGTGTAGGAGTTGGCGCGCTTGTTCTGCCACACCACGGCATCGGTGCCGGTCAGGTCGCCCTTGCGGCCGAGCCGGATGGCCATCAGGTTCGGGTCGCGATGCCCGCTCATCACATAGACGAGGCCCTTGGCCGTCACCGGCGCGGGAATCACGTTCGTGCCCAGCCCGGCGCACTCCCAAATCAGCTTCCCCGTGGCGAACTCATAAGACCGGGTCTTGTTGGTGGCCGCGACGATGATCTGCTTCTGTCCCTCGTGCGTCAGCACGAGCGGCGGCGCCCACGCGCTCGGCTCGTCGCGGTCCACCTTCCAAAGCTGCTTGCCGGTGGTCTTGTCGAGCGCCAGCAGGTACGATCCCTCCTCCTGGTCAAAGCCCAGCAGCAGGGTATTGTCGTGCAGCACCGGCGCTGTTCCTTCACCGAAAGCCAGCCGCATCCGCATGGGCGAGAAGCTCTTCTGCCAGGCCGGCTTGCCGTCCATCGTATAGACGAACAGGCCCCGCGAACCAAAGAAGGCGTAGACATGCTTGCCGTCCGTCACCGGCGAGTTTGACGCAAAGCTCCCGTAGCGGAAGTGGTAGCCTTCGTGGGGCGTCGCGCGCAGCGCCTCCCGCTCCCAGACCACCTTGCCGGTCTTCCGGTTCAGACACAGCACCAGAAATCGGTGCGGCACGTTGGCCGCAAAGCCGCCGCCCGGTCCGCGCCCGCCGCCCGGCGCCGAGAGTGGACCCTCCGGCACCGCCGTCGTAACAAACAGCAGGTCGCCGTAGAGCACCGGCGACGAATGTCCCCGGCCCGGTATCTCTGTCTTCCAGGCGACGTTCTCCGTCTCGCTGCTCCAGGTGGTCGGCGCCTCGCCGCGCGCCATGCCGTTTTCAAAAGGTCCCCGCCAGGAAGACCAGTCCGCCTGCAAAAGAAGAAGGGCCAAGGTGAGCATCATCCTGAGATGCTATCGCACTGTGTGCGCGAAACGGACCGCCCTGGACGGTATCATCGAAGAAGTGGAATTCCGTCCCGGCCCCACGCTGGTTTCGAACCCGAAGCTGGTCACGCGCATCTTGGCGGCCCTTCTGTGGTCGGTCTGCCTGCCTTGCGCCACCGGCCAGTTCCTTTCACCCGAAGACAGGTACGACGGCCGCCGCATCGCCTCCATCAGCTACGAACCGGAATCGCAGCCCTACACCCGCGTACAGCTCGAACGCCTCAACCCGGTCAAGGCCGGCGACCGCTTCGCCACCGAAGCCATCTCCGCCGCCATCGAGGCGCTGTTTGACTCCGGCCGCTTTGAAGACATCGCGGTCGACGCCGCGCTCACCCCCGCCGGCGAAGTCAATCTGACCTTCCGCACCGTCCCCGCCTGGTTCATCGGCGGCGTCTCCGTCATCGGCGCCGCGGACCCGCCCAGCGACGGCCAGCTCATCACCGCCGCCAAGCTGGAACTGGGACAGTCCTTCACGGAGGACTACCTGATCGACGCCACCCGGAACATTCTCGCCTCGCTCCGCAACAACGGGTTCTACCGCGCCACCGTCGAGCCCCGCTTCTCGTATGACCCGCTGACCCAGCAGGTCCAGATCGACTTCCGCATCGCGCACGGCCAGCGCGCGCGCTTCGCCGATCCCGTCTTCTCCGGCGACCACCGCCGCACCGCCGCCAGCCTGTTCCGCGCCACCAACTGGCAGCGCGCCTGGGGCCTCCTCAGCGCCAAACAACTCACCGAGCAGCGGCTGGTCAATGGCCTCGAACGCATCCGCTTCCGCTTCCAGAAAAGCGACTTTCTCATGGCCCGCGTCAAGCTCGAAGGCCTCCGCTACCTGCCCACCTCCAATCAGGTGGAGCCGGCCGTGGCCGTCAACGGCGGCCCCCGGGTCCGCGTCCGCGCCACCGGCGCCAAACTCTCCGCCGGCAAGCTTCGCCAACTCGTCCCCATCTACCAGGAGCGCACCGTCGACCGCGACCTGCTCGTCGAGGGCAATCGGAACATCGAACGCTACTTCCAGACCCGCGGCTACTTCGACGCCGTCGTCGACTTCGACAACCCCACCAACCCCGGCGACGCCGAACAGACCATCGAATACAACATCGACCGCGGACTCCGCTACAAACTCGTCCATCTCGAAATCACCGGCAACCGCTACTTCGACGGCCAAACCATCGCCGAACGCCTCTCCGTCCGCACCGCCACCCGGCTCCGCTACCGCAGCGGCCGCTTCTCCGACGAACTCCTCCGCAAAGACCTCGACGCCATTCAGGCCCTCTACCGCTCGAACGGCTTTCGCGATGCCCGCGTCACCTCCCGCGTCGACAAAAACTACCGGGGCAGCCTCGGCGAAGTGGCCGTCTTCCTCGACATTCAGGAAGGACCCCAGGCCTTCATCGCCTCGCTCGATGTCGCCGGCGTCAACCCGAAGGATCTCGAGTTTGTCCAGAGCCAGCTGCAGACCGTCGAAGGCCAGCCCTACGCCGATGTCCACATCGCCGCCGACCGCGACTTCCTGCTGAACTTCTACTTCAACAACGGCTTCCCCGACGCCGCCTTCGAGTACACCGTCAAACCCGCCGGCCCGCCCCACCAGTTCCACGTCCGCTACCTGATCACCGAAGGCCGCCGCAACTTCGTCCGCCGCGTCCTCGTCAGCGGCTACCGCACCACCCGCCCCCGTCTGATCTACGACCGCATCCCCATTGCGACCGGCGACCCCCTCTCGCAAAGCGCCATCATCGAAGCCCAGCGCCGCCTCTATGAACTCGGCATCTTCGCCAAGGTCGATATCGCCCTCCAGAATCCCAACGGCCGCGAACGCGACAAGTACGTCCTCTACCGCCTCGAAGAAGCCAGCCGCTACTCCTACACCATCGGCTTCGGCGCCCAACTCGCCCGCATCGGCGGCGGCAACACCACCCTCGCCGCGCCCGCCGGCGCTCCCGGCTTCAGCCCGCGCGTCTCGTTCGGCTTGAGCCGTGCCAACTTCCTCGGCCTCGGCCACACTCTCGGCCTCCGCAGCCAGATCTCCAACTTCCAGAAGCGCATCGCCGTCTCCTACTTCGCCCCGCAGTTTACCGGCAACGAAAGTCTCAACCTCAACCTCACCAGCCTGTTCGACCAGTCCCGCGACGTCCGCACCTTCGCCGCCGAACGTTTTGAAAACTCCATCCAGATCGGCCAGCGCCTTTCCCGGTCCACGAGCCTCCAGTACCGTTACGCCTTCCGCCAGGTCCGCATCGACCGCTCGACCCTCAACATCGACCCCGCCCTCATCCCCGTCTTCTCCGTCCCGGTCCGCATCGGGATCTTTTCGAGCTCTTTCATCCGCGACCGCCGCGACGACCCCATCGAGTCCACCAAAGGCGTCTTCACCACCATCGACACCGGCCTCGCCTATCGCGCCTTCGGCTCCCGCTCCGACTTCGGCCGCCTTCTCATCCGCAACTCGGCCTACCGCCGCCTTGCCCGTGATCTCGTCCTCGCGCAATCCCTCACCATCGGCAGCATCTACTCCTTTAACACCACCACCCCAGACGCCAGCGTCCCGCTGCCCGAACGCTTCTTCTCCGGCGGCGGCGCCTCCAACCGCGCCTTTCCCGACAACCAGGCCGGCCCCCGCGACCTCACCACCGGCTTCCCCCTCGGCGGCCGGGCGCTGCTCAACCAAAGCCTCGAACTCCGCTTCCCGCTGCTCGGCGATACCCTGGGCGGAGTGCTTTTTCACGATGCTGGCAACGTCTACAGCAGCCTCGGAAAGGTCTCCTTCCGCCTCAAGCAGCGGGACATCACCGACTTCGATTACATGGTCCACGGCATGGGCTTTGGCATCCGGTTCAAGACGCCCGTGGGTCCCGTCCGGCTCGACCTCGCTTATGGCCTCAACTCGCCCCGATTCTTCGGCTACGAAGGCACGCGGGACCAGTTGATCCAGGGCGGGGGCCGCGCCGTCAGCCAGCGCATCGATCGTCTGCAGTTTCACTTCTCCCTGGGGCAGACGTTTTGACGAACACGCGCACAACGGACTCGCTTCGGCCCGGCGGGATGGGCGAGTTCCTCGCCCGTTGGCGCCGGGCCTGCGCTGCCTGTGCGCTTCTTTTAACCACGCGCACAACGGACTCGCTTCAGCCCGGCAGAAGGGGCGAGTTCTTCGCCCGTTGGCGCCGGGCCTGCGCGGCCTGTGCGCTTCTTTTAAGCACGCGCACAACGGACTCGCTTCAGCCCGGCAGGAGGGGCGAGTTCCTCGCCCGTTGGCGCCGGGCCTGCGCGGCCTGTGCGCTTCTGATGATCCTGCGGCTGCTGCCTCTGTTCGGACTCCTGGCCCCGGCGGCCCCGGCCGAGATCGTCGACCGCATCGTCGCCACCGTCGGCCGCAAGGTCATCACCACCTCCACCGTCCGCCAGCAGATTCGCCTCGCAGCCTTACTCGACGGCGCCCCCCTGGCCGAAACTCCGGACGGGTTCGCCGCCATGCGCGACCGCCTCATCGACCGCCTGCTGGTCTTCGAAGAGATGCGCGTCAGCCGCTACCCTATCCCCGAGAGCCGCGAAGTGCAGCCCGCTCTCGAACGCGAGATCCAGGACGCCGGCGGCCCCGCGCGATGGGCGGAACTCCTCGCGCGCTACCGCGTCACCGAAGAGCAGGTCCGCCTCAGCCTGCGCCACCAGGCCGCCGTCGTCCGCTTCACGCTCAACCGCTTCCGCCCCTCCGTCCAGATCGACCCGGCCCAGATCCGCGCCTACTACGACCAGCGCCTGCCGGCCCAGCCCAAGCCGCCCCTCGAAGAGGTCCGCGACCAGATTGAAGCCGTGCTGCGGGCCGAACAGATCAACGTCCTGCTGGGCCGCTGGCTGGCCGAAGTGCGGCAGCAGACCCACATAGAAACCTACGAGGAGCCGCAGCCATGAGCCCCTGGCGCCGCCGCCTGCTCCGCTTCGCCGCCGCGCTCGTGCTGCTCCTCACGGGCCTGTTCGCCGTGGGCTTCCTCGTCTTCCAATCCGCCTGGCTCCGGGAGCAGATCCGCCGCCGCGCGCTCACCGAAATCGCCCGCGCCACGGGCGGACGGCCGGAGATGAGCCGCTTCGACTTCGACCCCACCTCCTGGCAGGTCACCATCGAAGGCTTCGTCCTCCACGGCACCGAACCGCCCGCCGCGCGCCCCCTGTTCCGCGCCCCCCGCATTCAACTCGGTCTCAAGCTCCTCTCGTTCCTCGACCGGAGGGTGGACCTGCAATCGGTCGACATCCAAAGTCCCGAGTTCCATCTGCTGCGGCGGGACGATGGCACCACCAACCTTCCTTCGCCCGCACAAGCCCGCCCACGGTCCGGCGCCCCGCTCGCGCCCGTCGTGGCGCTGGCCATCGACGCCTTCACCGTCCACAACGGTCTGTTCACTTACAACCAGACGCAGGCCCCGTTCGCCTTCTCCGGGCGCGACCTCGAACTCGGCTTCACGTACTCGCCCGACGACAACCGCTACGACGGCGCCATGCGCTCCAACGCCTTCACGGCCGACCTGCCCGGCTTCTTCCTGCCCCACTTCGCCGGCGATCTCTCCACCGAACTCTCCGTCTTTGCCGACAGCATCACCCTGCACAAGTTCCGCGCCGACGCCGGCCGCCACGCGGTCGAAGGTCTCGGCGCCATCCGCGACCTGCTCCATCCCAAAATCACGCTAAAGCTTTCGGCCCACTCCGACCTGGCCGAAACGCGGCTCGGCGCCGGCCCCATCGCCACGGCCGGCGTCTTCTCCTACAGCGCCGAGGAGAGCTACCGCTACGAGGGCGAAGCCTCCGGCCGCGACCTCGTCACCGGCTATGCCGAAGGCATCAACGTCCGCGGCCGCGTGCTGCTCACCCCGGACGGCGCCCGCCTCACCAATGTCGCCGCCACCTCGCCCGAAGGCCGGTTTACGGGCGAGGTCGCCGTGCCCGGCTACCGCGCACTCGCCGTGCAGGGGCAGGTGGCGAATCTCTCTCTCGCCGCCGCCGCCCGCCGCTTGCGACTGACGGAGATGCCCTACTCCGGCGCCATCACGGGCCCGGTCACCGTCGCCGGGCCGCTCGCCGGCCCCTGGGACGCCTCCGGCGATCTCACCATCGCCCCCGGCGCGGGCGGCATTCCCGTCGAAGGCTTGGTGCGCGTCCGCTATCAGCCGGCGCAGAACCAGCTCTCGTTCGCCGACTCCTACCTCGCCACGCCCGCGAGTCGCATCGCCGTCTCCGGCACTCTCAACCAGACGGTCCGCGTCCGCGCCACGACGACTCGCCTCGAAGACTTGCCCGTCAAGGACCTTCCCTTCCGCCTCGAACAAGGTAGCCTGCAGTTTGAAGGCACCGTGACCGGCGATATCCGCACGCCGCAGATCGCCGGGCGCGTGGCGGCCCGCGGCCTCCGCTACGACCGGTATCTGGCCGCCAGCGCCGCCGCCACCATCGTGCTTTCGCCCACTCGTCTCGACGTCTCCGGGCTGACCGCCGAGGTAGAGCGCGCCCTGCTCGAAGGCTCCGGCACCCTGCTGCTGGCGGGTTGGAAGCCGGTGGAGACGGCCCCGCTCCACGCCCGCCTGACCGCCCGCAACGTCAACTTCAAGCTGATCCCCGCCGCGGTGCCGGTCGTCGGCCTCGTGAGCGGCGCGGCGACCGTGGCGGGCACCTTGCGGACGCCGGAGATCGCCGCTACGCTCGAAGCGCTCCGGCCGCTGGTCCGCGGCGAACTCTACGACGCCGTCCGCGCCACCGCCCGTCTGCGCGGCAGCGAGCTCACCGTCTCCTCGCTTGAAGCCGTCCGCGGCGCGGCCCGGCTCAGCGGCAGCGGCCGGGCGGTGGCCGACGGTCCCTTCGCCGCGGAGGTCACCCTCACCGGGCTCGCCCTCGCCGATTGGAAGGACGTCCGCGAGCAGGCGCCCGGCCTCGGCGGCGTGCTCCGCGCAACGGCGCGGCTGGCCGGGGTGATCCGCCAGCGGCAGCCACAGCTGAGCAGTCTCGAGGTGGACGCCGGCCTCAGCCGCCTCAGCTTCAACAAAAAGCCGCTCGGGGAGCTCTCGCTCAAGGGCCGCACCGAGAACGGCAACTTCGCCTTCGACGCCGCCGGCCGCCTCCGCAATGCGGAGGTCCGCGGGACGGGCAACTATCGCCTCACGGATGGCTATCCGGGCTCGGGCAGCCTCTCGTTTGCCGAACTGCCGCTCGATCTCTGGAACGATCTGCGGCCGGAGCCGCTGCCATTCACGGGCGCCATCTCGGCGCAGGGCCGCTTCAGCGGACCCGCCTTTGCGCCGGAAAAGTGGCAGGCCGAACTGGCCATCCCGCTGCTGGCGCTGGTCCCGGCCCGGGGCGGGCCGGAGTTTGCACTCCGCAACGACGGCCCGCTACACCTGTCCGCCGACCGCGGCGCCATCACCATCAAACGTGCCCGCTTCGTCGCCAAAGATACTAGCCTCGCCGCCACGGGCTCCTTCTCGCTGGCGCAGCGCCGCCCGTGGGACCTGCGCATCAACGGCAGCCTGAACCTGGCTGGCCTCAAGAGCTTCAGCTCCGAGATTCTCGCCAGCGGCATCGCCACCGTCGAGGCGAATGTGCGCGGCGAGTTCAGCGATCCGCAACTGTTCGGCCGGCTTGATCTGCGGGATGCGGCGTTGTCGATCGACGACATCTCCACCGGCCTCGACCAGGTCACCGGCCGCGTGCTGTTTGACCGGCGCCGGGCGACCATCGAAAACAAACTCACCGCGCAGGCCGGCGGCGGCGAACTCGCGCTCTCCGGCTTTGTCGACTTCGGCGAGGCCGAGACCTTCTACCGGCTGCAGGCCGCGGCCACCGGCGTCCGCATCCGCTACCCCGAAGGCCTTTCCACCGTCGCCGACGGCACGCTCAGTCTCACCGGTTCGCCGACGCAGAGCCTGCTCGGCGGCAACATCACCATCCAGCGCTCCGGCTTTCAACCGCGGACCGACCTGGGCTCGCTGCTCTCCGATGCGGCCGCCAGCCGCGGCGGCGCCCTCTCCACCAACCCCTTCCTCAGCAACATGCAGCTCGATGTGCGGGTCCGCACCGGGCCCAATACGCGGTTCACCACCACGCTCACGAGCGATCTGCAGGCGGACGCGAACCTGAATGTACGCGGCTCCGCGGCCCGGCCGGTGGTGCAGGGCCGCATTACCGTCAACCAGGGCGAGGTGAACTTCTTCGGCGGCAAGTATACGATCAAGCGCGGCGAGGTGAGCTTCTACAACACCAGCAAGATTGAGCCGGTGCTCGATATGGACGTCGAAACCCGCGTCCGGGCGGTCACGGTGGGCATCAACTTCAGCGGCCCCATCAACAAACTCAACGTCTCCTACCGCAGCGACCCGCCGCTGGCCCCCACCGAGATCATCGCCCTGCTGACCGTGGGCCGCAGCCCGGACTCGATCTCCTACACAAGCCAGGGCAACCAGCAGAGCGGCAGCTTCCTGCAGACCGGCGCCAACACGCTGCTCGGCAACGCCATCTCGGCGCCCATCTCCAGCCAGCTGCAGCGGTTTTTCGGGGTGAGCCGCCTCAAGATCGACCCGCTCATCTCCGGCCTCGAAGGGACGCCGCAGGCGCGCCTCACCGTCGAGCAGCAGGTGTCGAAGGACGTCACCGTTACCTTTGTCACCACGCTCAACCGTTCGCAGCAGCAGGTGGTGCGTCTTGAGTGGAACCTGAGCCGGGAGTGGTCGGTGATTGCGCTGCGCGATGAAAACGGGTCGTTCGGTCTGGACTTTCAGATCCGCAAGCAGCTGCGTTAGCTTACAGCTCGAGCGCGCCGCGGTACCGCATGTTCGTCGTCCGGAACCACTCGCGGACTTCAAAGATCTGCATGTCGACGGCAAACTCGATATCGCCGCGGGACTGCATCAGTTCGGCCGTGCGCTCAAAATGGACGCGGATGGTGAGCCCGTCGCCGTACAGCTTGGCTTCGGCCTTGACGGCCTTGGCCGGCGCGCCGCTGTTGCCCACGCGCAGGGTGGCCGAGCGGACGGCGATATCCTCGACGACGCCCGTGCCCTGGTGCGCAATGCCGGCGGGCAGGCCGAAGATCTCGACGACGGCGTACTTTTCGGGGACGCCGATCAGCTCGTTGAGCTTGCCCGTGTCGAGCTTTTCCTCGCGCAGGCGGTAAAGCGCCGCGGCCTGCCGCACGGGCAGGGCGCCGGCCCAGCGGACAAGGACTTCGGCGCGGTCGGGCAGCGAGGCCTTGTTCTTTCCCCGGCCGATGCCGCCGAGCGGCCCGGCGCCCTGGTTGACGTTCGCGGGCTGATGGATGGCGCCGGGGATATCGCGCAGGTCGACTTTGCCCGCGTCGCGCTTGGTCCATTCAAGGCGCACGGTGCGCGCCCGCGTCCAGGGCGAGTTGGTCAACACCTTAAGGACGGTGTCGTCACTCCAATCGGGAAAGGCTTTGCCGGGCCAGTCGGCGGCCAGCGCCAGGGTGGCCATTGCGAAGCAGAACAACCGCATGCCCTTTCAGGATACGTTACGGATCGAGCGGTTCAAGCGGGTCGGCCCGTAAAGATTCCGCGCGGGGCCGAAACTCGAGATCGAATTGCGAGATTCGTTGGAGGCCCTCGTAGGGGAGATAGCCGATCTCGGTCAGGCAGCGCTGGGCGAAGGTTGGCGCTTCGATGTAAGCGCTCTGCCCCTGGTCGGTGGTGATCAGCGCCGTCTTCTCCCAGGGGAAGTTATATCGCCAGAGCAGCCGGGCGGCGTTTCGCAGGTTGGTGGTGGTGTGGCGGGCGTGCGGTTCGATCAGAATTGCCGCGGCCGGGATTCCGTGCTCCGCCAGGAGCGCCTTCTTCATCTCGAGCGCCTCGCAGAATGGAGTTTGGGCCGGGTGGACGTAGCCGCCGGAGACGATCAAAAAAGGCGCCAGGCCGGCCTTGAAGCGGCGCGCCGCCAGCGTCACCCGCGCCTTGGCCCAGGGCGACATGGCTTGTCCGGGCCGGTCGGTGCCGGAGCCGGGGACGACGATGGCGGAGTAGCGGTAACGGCTCCAATCGGTGGACCCGATGCGGGCAAAGGCCGCCTGGTTTTCACCGCGCTCCATGGGCTCGAAGCGTCCGGCCTCGTCCCGCCAGTTCGCCCGCAGCAGTTCGAGCGCGAAGCGGAGGGGGGCGTGGAAGAACAGGGGGTGGCCATCGGGTTCTTCGCTCATCACCGCGCGAATGACTTCGAGCATCCGGGCATAGTTGGGCGACTTGACATCGAAAGAAACGGCGTCGATGGCCGGATAGCGGGGCGGCTTGCCGAGCCCGTAAACGTCGTAGATCCGGTTGATGCCGGTCGCGGCGCCCTCCCAGGCCGAGACCAACACCGGTTCCTTTTGGTACAGGCCGGTGGCGCGGAGTTCGGCGTCGAGGTGATGGGTCCCGGCCAGCACCGCGCTCACCGTGGCGATCTCCTCCGGCGTCCACCGCATCGCTTCGATCGGGTTGCCGGGTTGCTGCAGGGCAGCCCGTTTCCGTGCCGCGATCTCGTCCAGACGAGGGTCTTTGGCGGGTGCCCGCTCGAGCGCCGAGAGCACGGAAAAGATCTTGTCCTGCAGGGGGGAACGCAGTTCGAGCGGGCGCCGGGCCGGCTGCGCCAGCAACAGGACGGGCAAAAGAAGCAGGCTGAGGGATCTCATTGGCGGATAACCACGGGCGGACCCGGAGGGGCGGACCCGGTTGCCGGATTATACGCCGGGCCGTCGGGATCGATCGGGTTGTTGCCGCGGCTGAAGCGGAACGGCTGATCGCTTTCAAGCCAGGCGGTGTAGGCCAGGTCGCGCAGCAGCGTAGCGCCGGAGGCGAGCCGTTCGTGGACCAGTTCGCGGGCTCGCGGGTGATCTTTGTCGGCCCAGGCGCCGGTCTTGTCCAGCTGATAGACCTCCTCGACGTAGGAAGCGGCCAGGTCCAGATGGGCGAGGATGGCGGCAAACGGATCGGCGAGGCGTTTCGGCTGGCCGACCTGTTTCAGGACATCCGGGGTAGCGACGGCGATCAGGTCCACGTACTGCGATTCCATCCGGCCGTGAATGCGGGGTTCGCGGGTGAAGTCCTTGGGGTTGTCCCCGGCCCAGCCATCGTGGTGTATGGTGTCATGGAGCGGTTGCGCCCCGTCGCCGGTGTAGTGCCCGAGGCGGCCCATGTAGGACGCGATCTCCCATTCGACGAACTTCGTATCCTGGCCGCCCGCTTTGAGGGCCCGATAGCGGCGCATGGCGGCGCGCATCCGTTCGAAGTTCTCCTGCGCGGCATAGGGAAGCGTGCCCGTCCACCGCACGTTGGTCCGCTTGCCCTCTTCCGGCTTCTGTTTCTTTTGGGCCTCGTAGAGCGCCAGGATAAACTCGTAGCGCGAACGGGGAATGGCCGGAAGCATGGCGAACTGCTCTTTAAACCAGCCGTGATTGGGATCTTCGAGGATTTTGAGTGCCGGTTCGGAGGGGCTGCGCCAACTGTCTGGAATGATCGACAGGTAGGCGATCCATTCTTCGTGAGCGCGGAGAAACGTGGGGCCGTCTTGGGGCAGGCTCAACACGGCCGCCCGGTTGATGGCCTGATGGCCGCGTACACCCCAGCCGAAGGCGGCAGAGGCGGTGAGGAAAACAAGGAGAAGAGCAGGCATTAGAACGCGTACCTCATTCCGAATTGGAAGTTGCGGCCGGCGCGGGTGCTGGTGATGCGTCCGAAGTCGGCCGCTCCATCGCGGTTTACTACCGCGCCGGTGCAGCCGGCAATCGAGCAGGCGGCATTGAGGTGGTTGGTCAGGTTCTCGCTTTCGGCAATCAACTCGAGCGACTGCCGTTCGGCGAAGCGGATCCGGCGGGTCAGCCGCAGGTCGGACTGGAAGAAGCCTGGTCCGGTGAAGGAGTTCCGGGCCCGGAACGGGAGGCGGTCGTTCAGCACGAGGTCGTTGTTCAGGTCCGTGCCGGCCAGAGGATTGATCATGTAGCCGGAGTTGAAGAAGACCACCGCGGAGAGTTCGAAACCGTTGAACCATTTCATTTGCGGCGTGGCGAACACCGGGGCCCAGAGCCCTTGCAGTACCCAGTTATGGCGCACGTCGGCGTTGGCGTTGCCTTTATCGCGGCTTCGCAGCGAGGGGTCGGACAGCGCCCCGGCTTCGAGATCGCCATCGGCGATGGCGTGCGACCAGCTCCAGGTGGTGGACAATTGCAAGCCCGCGCTGAAGCGTTTGGTCAAGGTCAGGTCTAAGCCATGATAGTTATTGTTGGCGCCGGATTCGATCAGATTGATGGCCCGGAAACGCGGGTCCGGCCGTCCGGCGGTTCCGCGATAGACTGGCCGGCCGTCGGCGAGAAAGCTGGCCGGGGTGCTGAGATTGATATCGCGGGAGTAGGGAGCGAAGCGGTGGCCCCAATAGCTGTATTGGGCATTGACGGCCAGGTCTTTAAGAACCTGCCGCTGGATCTGCAAGCTGCCGTTGTGTCCATACATGACCTGGAGGTCCCGGCTAAACGCGGTAATGTTGGGCGGCGTCTGGAAGGTGGGATCGGCCGAGGCGAGGAGATTGGGGAAGACCGGGGAACGGGCGTCTGTTCCCGGGATGGTGTAACTGAGCAGGCGCCGGCCGTTGACGAGGGCGCCGGTGGCGCTGGTGCCAAGGCTGGGATTGTCGAAAAAGATCCCGTAGCCGCCCCGGACAACGGTTTTGCCGTCCGAAAAGGGCGACCAGGAGAAGCCGAAGCGGGGCGCCCAATTGTTCCTGTCATTGTTCACCCGCTGAGAGAGGGAAAAGGGGGCGCGTTCATCCAGCACCGGGTTGAGGACGGCCTCGTAGCGCACGCCGAAGTTCAAAGTCAGCCGGGGCGACAGCCGGAACTCGTCCTGCACGAAGAAGTTGGCAAAGTGGTAGCGCAAGGGTATGGAATTCTCGCCGAGTTCCTGGGCCAGTTGGGTGTAAGTGTAGGGGCGGCCGGTTGCCGGATCGATAGCGCCGGCGACGGTCCGCAGGTATTGATCGAGAGGCGTGACGGCGGGGCGGGCCGGCGCAGCCGATAATCCGCCGAAGGTGAAGAGGCGATTCAAGGCGCTACGGATCTGAAAGCCGGTGGTCTGGTAGTCGAGACCGGCCTTCAGGGTGTGGCGGCCGAGCGACCAGGTGAGATTATCGATGATCTGGGTGGAGGTTTCCACGCTGGCGGATCCCGCCAGCGGGTTGACGCCAAAACTGGCGATACCGGTGATGTTGATCTGGGCGCCGTTCGGCTGGCCCGGGACGTAGGTTTCGCGGGTCTCGGCCCGCCGGTTGATGCCAAAGCGGAGTTCGTTCAGCAGGGTAGGGGAGATGACGGTCGCCAACTGTCCGGCGCCGCCGTTCATGCGGTCTTCGAAGGAGAGGCTGCGGCTGATGGCGGTGAGTCCGCCGCCGCCGCCGGGTTGGTCGTTGGTGAAGCGGTTGTAGCGGAGGAAGCCGCTGTTTTTGGAGTTCAGATTGAAGTTGAGCTTGGCGCTTGGGGTGTGGAAGGTCTCGCCGAAGGGGGAGTCGGCGAGGTCGGCGGCGGGAAGGCCCAGGGCCTGGGCGGCGGAGGGCAGAATGGTAACGGGCTGCGGCGTTTTCAGGGGGTTGAACTCGTCGTTGATGAAGAAGAAGAGGCGGTCTTTTTTGAGCGTGCCGGAGAGGTTGCCGGCCACCATCCACCAGGTCTGCCGGGCGCGACGGGCGGCGAGCGGCGCCCGGGCCGAGGTAGAGTTCGGCCGGTAGAGGCCCATGCCGGAGCCATGCAATTCATTGCTGCCGGAGCGGCTGATGACATTGATGATGCCGCCGGCGGCGCGGCCGAACTCAGCGCTGTAAGCGCCCGAGAGGACCTGCATCTCCTGCACGGATTCGGGCGTGGAAATCACCAGCCGGATCTGTCGGTTGGTCCGCCGCTGCGAGTTGTCGAGCCCGTCGACCGTCCAGGTGGAGCGGTTGTGGCCGCCAAAGGTGAACTGCGTGGTGCCGAAGCCGGTGGAGGGAATCCCCTTGACGCCCGGGCCGAGAAGATGAAAGTTGTAGACGTTGCGCGACGTGATCGGCAGGGTTCGCACCGCCCGTTCGTTGAGGACCTCGCCCTGGGCGACATCACCGACGGTGACGAGCGCGGCGTCAGCGTTGATGGTCACGCTGTCGGCGGCGGTACCTACCTTCAATGTCACGTCGATCCGGCCCTGCTGGCCGACCGTGAGCCGGACGCCGGTCTGCTCAAACTCGGCGAAACCCGGCGCCGAAGCCCGCAGCGCATACTCTCCCACGCGCAGGAGCGGAAACCGGAAGTAGCCGTCCTGGTTGGTGATTCCGGCGACCTCGGTGTTGGTAGCGAGGTTGCGAGCGGTTACCTTGGCGGCTGGAATCGACGCTCCGGATTCATCGCGCACATATCCGTTCAACGCCGCGTCGGTTGCGTTAGACTGGGCCCATAACCCCGCCGCGAGCAAAGTGCCTGCAAATAGCTTCATATCCGACAGGCTAGCCAGCGAACCGTTTCGGTTCGATTAAATTCTGCTCACAATGCGATTAGAATTGGGTCGGTCTCCTTGAGCGGCAGGGGGTAAAGAAAAGCACAGACAGGACGATAGGGTGAACAGGTGACGGGTGAAACTGCCTGCGCGCATTAGCAAATACGAACTGCAGCATTTTCTTGGCGGCGGCATGTCGGAGGTTTACTGCTCACGCGATACCGTGCTCGGCCGGACCGTCGCGGTGAAGTTGCTGACCCCGAAGGCCGCGCAGGACGCTGACACGCGCGCCCGCTTCCTGCTTGAAGCTCAGGTGTCGAGTTCCGTGGTGCACGAGAACATCATCACCACCTACGACTATGGCGAAGAGGACGGCATCCCCTACCTCGTGCTTGAGTTCCTCACCGGCAGCACGCTCAAGGAGTACCTGGCGGCGAACCCGGAGCTGCCGCTGCGCCAACGCGTCTCGATTTCGCTGCAGGTGGCGCGTGCGCTTGAGTACGTGCACTCGCGCCGGTTCGTACACCGCGATGTGAAGCCGGACAACATTCACGTCGACAAGCAGGGGCGCGTGAAGCTGATGGATTTCGGCATCGTCAAGACCGAGGACGTGACGCTGACGCAGGCCGGCTTCGCGCTTGGCACGCCGCACTACGTGGCGCCGGAGCTTGTGCTGGGGCAGCCGGTGACGCCGCTGGTGGATGTCTACTCCTACGGCGTGCTGCTGTTCGAGATTCTGACAGGGCGCCGCGCGATCGCGGCCGACACGGTGGAGCGCATCTTCTACCAGATTCTTCACGAGCCGATCTCGCTCGATCCGCTCGCTGAGGCGGGCGTGCCGGAACGGCTGATCGCCGTGGTCCGCGCGGCCATCGAGCGGGACCCGGCGAAACGAAGCCAGAGTATGGCGGAGGTGGCGGCGGAGCTGGATGCGTGGCTGCAGGGTAATCCCACGCAGACTAATCCCACGCAGGCCATGCCGCTGCCGGAGCGGCGCCGGGTGCGTCTCGATAACCGGTTGCTGGGCGGGGCCGTGGCGCTGGCGGCGGTCGCGGCGCTGGGGATCGGCTATCTGCTGGTCCAGAGCGGCAAGGCGGAGGCGCGGCTCGAAGAGCACCCGCATCTGGACGATCCGGCCGGCGATATGGTGCTGATTCCCGCCGGCTCCACCCGCTTTGGGGCGGACAATGTGCGGATGCCGGTGCCGGCGTTTTACCTCGACCTGACCGAGGTGACCAACGAAGCCTACGGGGCCTTTTGCACAGCGACGGGCCGGGCGCTGCCCCGCGATTTCGCGGCCGATCAGCCGGGCCTGCCCGTGGTGAATGTCACCATGGCCGATGCGCAGGCTTTTGCGCAGTGGGCCGGCAAGCGGCTGCCCACGGCGCTGGAGTGGGAGCGGGCCGCGCGCGGCGAAGACGGTCGGCCGTTTCCGTGGGGGGCTGCGCACAAGCCGCAGATGGCCAACGTGCGGGACAACCCGGAACGCAAGCGCCAGAAGGCTGTTTCGGCCGATGCCTATCGCACTGGCCGCAGTCCGTTTGGCCTCTACCAGATGATCGGCAACGTGAAGGAGTTCACGGCGGACCGCGCCACGCCAACGGCGCTGGCCATTCGCGCGTTTGCCACCGAAGAGCCAACGTGGCACGTCGTCAAGGGCGGCTCGTTCGCGAGCGGGTTGGCCGAGGCGGTGACTTTTGCCATTGAGCCGATCCCGGCCAGCTACGCGGCCCCGGACCTGGGCTTTCGCTGCGCCCGGACGCCGTAACCGCCGCCGGCTCACTCGGCCGGGGTGAACAGGCCAAACGTGAACACGTGCGTGGCCGAGCAGATGGTTACGTACTGCTTGCCATCGACCAGATAGGTGATAGGCGAGGCCGTAACGTTCTGGCTCGTGCCGAAGTGCCAGAGGTGCTTACCGGTCTTCGCGTCCGCCGCGACCAGATGGCCGGCGTCATCGCCGAACAGCACCACGCCGCCGGCCGTCGACACCGTGCCGGCCCAGGCCGTTGCCGGGCCCGTCATCGGATACTGCCAGACCCGTTTGCCGTTGCGCGGATCGATGGCGCGGAGGAACATCTGGCCGGGCTCGGCGGGAATCTGCTCGCCGCCCGTGCCGGCAAAGCCGGTCATCGGCTTGGGCTCCTTGGCCGAGGAGGAGTAAATGTCGCACTGCTCGAGCGTCGGCAGGAAGAACAGGCCCGTGGCCGGGTTGTAGGAGGGCGACATCCAATTCGCCGCCCCGCGCACCGCCGGGCAGGCGCGGGTGCCGCCGGGCGTCGGGTCCTTGTCCGGGTTCAGAATCGGCACGCCCTTGGCGTCGATCCCCTTGGCCCAGTCCACTTTGTCGGCGAACTGCGTGGCGCGGAGAAACTCGCCGGTCACGCGGTCCAGCACGTAGAAGAAGCCGTTGCGGTTGGGGTGCACCACCACTTTGCGCGGCTTGCCGTCCCAGGGGATATCGAGCAGGACGGGCCAGGATTGGGCATCCCAATCGTGCGTGTCGTGCGGGGTGAACTGGAAGTGCCACTTCAGTTTGCCGCTGTCGACGTCGACGGCGATGAGCGAGTCCGAGTAGAGGTTCGCGCCGAGGCGGTCGCCGCCGTAGAAGTCGGGCCAGGGGTTGCCGGTGGTCCAGTAGAGCAGGTTCAGCGCGGGGTCGAAGGTGCCCGACAGCCAGGTGGCCGCGCCGCCCCAGCGGAGCGTCACGTCCTTGCTCCAGGTTTCGGCGCCCGGTTCGCCCTTGGCGGGGACGGTCCAGAGGGTCCAGAGCTCCTGGCCGGTTTCGGCCGAAAGCGCCTTCAAAAAGCCCCGTGCGCCGCTGTCGCCGCCGCCCATGCCTACGATGATCTTATCTTTGACGGCGAAGGGCGCCATGGTGGCGAAGTAGCCGTCTTTGGTGTCGGCGTACTTTTTGTGCCAGAGCACGGCGCCGGTTTTGCGGTGGAGGGCGACCAGGTGGCAATCGGTGGTGACGAAGTAGACTTTGTCGCCGAGAATGGCCGGGCCACGGTTGACGCGGGAGCCTTCGGCCTGTTCGTCGCGATAGACCCAGATCTTGCGTCCGGTGCGCGCGTCGAGGGCGTGGAGCTGGTTTGAATTGGTGACGTAGAGGATGCCGTCGTAGACCACCGGCACCGACTCGAGTTTCTTGGCGTCCGGCACGTGGTAGACCCATTTGGGCGTGAGGTTCTTCGCCGTCGCCGTGTTGATCTGGGTGAGCGGGCTGTGGCGCTGGCCGGAGTAGCTGCCGGCGTAGGTGAGCCAGTGGGCGCCGGGTCCGGCGAGGATGTCTT
>JAINDL010000213.1 GCA_019931245.1 Bryobacteraceae bacterium CoA2 C42 | reverse complement strand
CCGGCTTGGCGCATGCTCGGCTGCAAGGGAAGCGGCTTGGACGGCCGCCGACGGCCGCTGGCAAAGCGGGCTCCGTCAGGGACCTATTTCTCGCAGGAATCAGCAAATCGGAGATCACGCGGCGGTTGAAGATCGGCCGAACATCGGTTCGGCGGCTGCTGGAAGAAAACAATTCCTGAGCGGAACCGGCTTACGCAGGCTTGCCGAAAGGACACACTTAAACCCCGGCATGCGCGGCCTCGGGCAGATGCTCAAATCTCTACGTTTTCTGATGACCGTTAACAGCCGATTCCGCGTTATGCCATATGGGACGTCTTTTCACGTGGTCTTGGATTTTGCTTCTGATTAGTCCGGTCTGGGCGCAGACGGAAACGTTCGATGTTTTCCGTTTTCAGGTCCCACGAGGATGGAAGCTGAAGCCGGGGCAGGATGAATTCGGCATGGAACGGTTGGCCAATAATCAGTTCTGCCAGATCGCTCTCTACCGCGCCTTACCATCGACCGGCAGCGCGGCCGGGGATTTCGATCAGGAGTGGGACTCCGTCAAGCGGCGGTTTACCGTGTTGAGCGCGAACCCGCGAGAGAGCGGCAAGGCCGACGGCTGGACGCTGACGAATGCTTCGGCCGCCGTGGAGTACACCGGGGCGGGGAAGTTCGTGACGACCGTGCAGGTGTATTCCGGCTTCGGCTTGAGGGCGACGGTAGTCCTGAACGGGAACAACGCAGGCTGCCAAGGCGAGTTTCAGACGTTCCTGGGGGCGTTGGCATTGGATGCGGGGAAACCAAGGGGGACGACTCCCGCGGCGACTCCGGCGGTGGCTCCAGCAGGGAATCCAAGTGGCTGGGTGTCGAGCGCGGAGGCCAACCCGGAGCTGGGGGCTTGGCCGGCGGAGATTCGCGCGGACCACGTTCAGTTTACGGGCCCTGGCATGACGGCGCGGGTCTACTACCCGATCGAGATTACCGACGCGATGCGCAGCCGGGGCGATATGCGGATCAACGTCTGGAACATGCTGGTGGCCCCGCAGTTTCGCTCGGGGGAGATCCGGTATTGGGATAACGGCCCGGGGGCGACGGGTCCGTATACGACCGGGGGCAACTTTCTGTTCGCCAACGCCGTCGATAGCAGCAACGGCTCGCGGGTGATGGTGGGGATGAACTATGCGACTGAGAACGGATTCGTTTCCGCCGTGGTGGCCATTGCACGTGATGAGGCGACATTTACACGGCTGGCGGGAACCCCGGAGCAAATGCAGAAACTGACGCGGCTCAACATGTTCGTGGTGCCGGCGAAGGAGCTGAACGGACGGTGGAGCAGCAGTTTTGCGTCGGCGGCGGAGATGTATCATGTGGGGTCGGGCAACTATGCGGGGTTGGCGGTGGCGGCGGCGTCTTTGGATATCTCGTTTGACAATGGCAACTACCAGTCGAAATCGAAGGCGACGAGCGGGCGGATCGGGGCGATCCAGAGTAGCTCAGACTCCGAGGCGGGCGGCTATCAGTTGAACGGCAGTAAGTTAACTCTGCTCCCGCAGGGCAAGGAGAAGACCGTGTATCTCGCCTGGTTTGAGGCCGTGCGGGGGGGCATGATGCTGCACTTGGTGAACGATCGGTTCCGGGGGCTGCGGTGGGACTTACTCCGGGCGAGGTGAGGCCCGGCGCGAGGTGTGGTCCGCGAAAACTCCGTCCGGGCCCCGCAGTGTCGTTTAAGGGGCCTGCTTCACCAAGCGATACTCGTGATGCAAGCCGCCAAGGACCGGTGTTTTCGTTAATCGGTATCCGGCTGGCAGCTTGTGCCGGTGGTCACTGGCCGGAACAGTCTCTGGGCTGGGTTCCGGAATGCCAGGACCTAAAGAACTGTGAGGCCGGCCTCGGTTATGGTGCAATGCCCATTCTTTGACAGTCCTCCGTGACAGTCCTCCGCAGATGGCCTTCGCTGAGCGGAGTCAGGAAATCCAGACACTCCCGGCGAAGACTGCCACCAAGGCGTTCGCAGTAGGCATTCGCCCTCGGCGCCCGTACCGGCGTTCGGAGAACACGCTCGCCGAGCCGCGTGACCGCCTTGTCGAGTTCCTGGGAAAAGATGCTGTCCCGGTCGTGGAGCACGAATCGGTACGGATGGTCGGCGGGCAGAGTTTCCCGGAACTGCTGCATACAGCTTCTGGAGCGGTTCGGCACCCAGGCGGCTGCGGGCTTGAGAAATGCCCGAGTTGCCCGCCACCTTCCCGTTGACCGACGGATCCAGCAGCCACTGCACGCCCTCCAGCAGGCAGCGCAGCACTTCCCGGTAGGAGGAACGCATGTAGAGCGCCAGCGCGATGGCGGAATAGACCACCACGTGGGCCGGCAAATCGCGCTCGCGGATGCTGGCGCGATTCGTTTCCTGCAGGATTTCGTGCACCTTCTCCGCGGGGAAGAACTTAGCGATGACGCCGAGGCTGATGTAGTCGGTGATCCGACTGCCAGCCGGCAACGAAGCGATCGTACGAGCCATTCCGAGGGCCTCCGGCCCTTG